>NZ_LZJD01000159.1:0-71495 GCF_001666875.1 Mycobacterium sp. E802 | reverse complement strand
TCCCCGACGCCGAGAGCAAGATCCTCACCGATCTAGGCTTCAGCCCTGGGTACTAAGCGAAATGTCCAAACTCAGGACCGAGGATGCACACAGCGGCGATTCGCGCATCGAGCGCGACGGACCCGACTTTAGGGCTAAGCGCGGCGCCGTGCTCCAAGCGATGAACCACGCGGTTGCGCAGGGCAGGGGTCCGCAGTCGCCGTCGGGTAGGCCGTAAATCCGTCTGGCTCAGCTTTCGCGACTAACGGAGCGCCCGTCACAAACCACGAAAAATCAAGGCCCGGTATGTCCACCCGGAGGCCGCCACGACGTCGCGGATCGGGTTCTTCATGTCGTTGGTATCGAAGTCATATCGCTGGCCATTGATCCACCCGGTCACCGAAAAGCGAAGATCACCATTGGTTTTCGTCTGATTCCAGTGCAAGGGATCGTCGGAATCACGCTTCCACTCCAAAGCTCTGTCCTTGGCGCGGATTTCCTTCTTTTCATGGTCGAAGATCATCCGGATGATGTAGGTGTCGTTGACGTTGACATCATCGAAGATCGGCTGCCAGTACGGGTGGCCTCGTTTCCACTCGGCGACGAGATCGACCTCTTCGTCATCGCCCCTGCGGACATGCCACGGCGACGCTTCATTGTTCAGCCCCATCAAGCGATGCCACAACTCGTGCGACGACACCGGGACAACATCTGGATCAGGTTTACGGTCGCCGCTCAGCCGCGAAAACAAACCCATGCCGCGAAACCCACTCAGCCCATAGGTTCGTCGTCAACCTTGGCATTGAAGTTAACTTTGCCGCCGTCGACCGAGTTGGCCGTGACGGTCACGCCATATTTGGTGCCGTCGACAGTCAGCACGCACCGCTGAGTGGCACCGACTTTGGCCGGCAGATCGTCATCGCACACCACAGAATCGGCCTTGGAGCCCGCCTGGGCCTCAAGTTTCTGCTTGACGACCTTCGCGAGCTGTTCTTTGTCGACGCCGGCGGTCTTCCCAATCTCGACGTGACCAGAACATGCTCCGAGCAGTCCGGCCGCAACAACCAGCCCCGCCGCAGCAGCCACACGGATATTCGACGTTGTTTTCATGTGATCCCCCCTTTGATACGCAATTGGCCACAGCCAGCGAGGTCTCAGGGCCTCGAAGGCCCTGAGACACAAGCCCAAAACCTCAGTGCAAGCGCAGGTTCCGCAGGAGGTCGTACACGCCGGCGATCCACAGCAGCAGTGGGATCACCGCTGCGATGGCCGCACCGTCGGTCAACTCCAGGATGCGTTTGGTCACCGGGGACACGCGACGCACGCCGTCGGTGGCACCCACCGCGATCACCGCCACCAGGCCCAGCACCGTGTAGATCACCAGCACCAGCCAGGCATTGCCCGGATTCCACAGGCACAGACGCACCATCACACCGGTCGGCACCGCGATCGCCGCCGCCAGCAGCGACCAGGAGCACCACCGCTCGGCGTACAGCCGGGACCGGAAGCCACAGATCACGGCCACCAGACCCGCCACGATCATGCTGTGCACGAAGAAATGCCCCTGCACCACAACGGAAATCGCACCGACCGACAGCACCAGGGCACCGGCGGCGAGGAATCCGATCAGCAACTGACGGGTCAACAGGCTGCGTTCCTGCAGTCGCGCCGCCGATTCCGGCACGGACGCGATGATCGCCTTCCATGTCGGGGATGCCTCGTCCACCTCGTCGGGGGTGATCACCGGATCGAGCAGCTCGTCGTTGGACACCGTCTCACCGGGCGCCGGGATCGGCGGCAGCGCGA
Source organism: Mycobacterium sp. E802 (assembly GCF_001666875.1). Lineage (NCBI taxonomy): Bacteria > Bacillati > Actinomycetota > Actinomycetes > Mycobacteriales > Mycobacteriaceae > Mycobacterium > Mycobacterium sp. E802. The sequence continues at coordinate 69,710 of NZ_LZJD01000159.1, read as the reverse complement.
TACGGGCCACGGCCACAGTGAGTTTGGCGGCGTTGGTCACCACGATGAGCCCGAAGGCGATCGCACCGGCGGGCACCCATTCGGCCCCGCCGTACCCGACGGTGATTGCGGCACCCGTGACGGCGATCGCCAACACGGCCAGGAATGAGGCCACATCGGCCCGACGGCGTGGGCCGCCGCGGGTGGCCAGTGTCAGTAGCAACACCACCGCGCCGGCACCGGCCAGTTGCGGTGCCCCAAGGGAATCCGCGTCATAGGGCAGCGGCACGGCGAGCGCCGCAGCCCCACCGAGCACGATCATCGAGGCCAGCAGCAGACTCTCGGAAAGATCGAGGTTGTCGTAACGTTTCTCCGCCGCGAAGCTTCCGCCGAGCAGGCCGAAACCGAACAACGCGAGCGCCACCGCCCACCACCAGCCCTGGCCGGCACCGTCCCACGACAGCAGCGACATGACGGTGATGGCCGTTGAGACCACTGGAATCGCCACGCCGACAAAACGATTCAGCGCGGTGCGGTCGAACACCGGAGACTCGTCGAGCACGGCGATCGCGTCGATCACGTCCTCGACCAGGGGGCGGTACCGCTCGGTGCGGCTGACCGACACCAGGGTGAGCAGTGATCCGTCGACCACACCGGCGTCGTCGAGAGATTCGTCGGCCTTCAACGGCGGCGCACCCGGACGGGCGAACGCCCACATGCCCTGTTCGGAGAAGTCGAACCCGGCGAGCGTGTCTTTCGGGGTGTCCTCGAGCAATTCGCCGAGGACACTGACGGTCTCGTCGATGTAGGTCTCGATGGGCGCTGCGGCCGGCAACACCAGATCCGTCATCCTCTTACCGGTGAGGATCGTGACCCGGGTGGTCGACGGCCGGCCAGGCGCCGTGCTCGAGGGGTCAGCGGCGGCAGTAGTCGCGGTCACCGCCGTTCAAGCCTGTCGAAATCGTCGGACAGGGCCGCGGCCAACTCGGTGATGCGGCGCTGGTACGTATCGCTGAGCAGGTCGAGCTGAATCTCGGTGCCCTGGGCAATGTGCTTGTCCCACGGCAACACGATGACACGGCCCGGGGGCACGTGACGCTCGAATTGCTGCACCAGATCCTCGACATCCACGTTGGCCTTACCCGGCGTCACGTGGTTGATCACGACGCAGGACCGGCCGAGCAGATCCTGATATCCGTTCTGGCGCAGCCAGTCCATCGTGATGGCAGCCTGGCGGGCCCCGTCGATCGAGGCACTGGCCACGATCACCATGCCGGACACGGTGGAGAGCACACCGCGGGAAGCCTTTTGGAACAGGCCGGCCCCGCAGTCGGCGAGGACGAGGTTGTAATAGCGCGACACCACTGCGGTGGCGCCCTTCCAGTCCTCGTCGTTGAACTCCCGCTGGGCACCGCTGTAGTCCTCAGACGACAGCACCTCGAGGTTTGAGCCGTTCATGCTCGTGTAGGCCCGAATGTCGTTGTAGCGCGACAGTTCCTGGTCGGCGAGCAGATCAGAGATGGTGGCGGCGGACTGACGTCCGGCACGGTCGGCCAGGTTGCCGCCGTCGGGGTCGGCGTCGATCGCCAGGATGCGGTCACCGCGGACCTTGGCCATCGCCGATCCGAGCGCGACGGTGACGGCGGTCTTGCCGACGCCACCTTTCAGCCCGAAGACACCGATCTGATAGGAGTCGCGGGCGTTGCGCCGAATCCGGTTGTGCAGTTCGAGTTCGTAGATCTCGTCGGGTGACAGACCCAGGTTGATCCGGGTGGTCAGGTAGAGCCAGTGGCGCCATCCGCGCTGCGACGGCATCTTCACACCGGTCTTCACCCCGACGTGCGAGAGCGCGTCGATCGCGCGGTGGTTGCCCATCGAGGCGGCCGAGGTGGGGCCGGGCGCGGCCGGCGTCGGAATCGCCTGCCCTGCCCGCCACTGACCACTGACCTCAGGGTCGAAGTCGGCGAACTGCGACGGCGCGGGACCGGGCGCGACGCGCGGCACCGGGCCGGGCATGGACCGGGCCTGCTCGTGGCGCGCGCCCTGACCGGACTGCTGCTGCGGCGCCCGCAGCATCGAATTCTGCGGCCACTGCGGCGCGGTCGCCGGGGGCTGCGGCATCGGCGCGGGCATCTGCGGCGTCGTCTCCGCATGCCGCGGCTGCGCGGCAGCCTGAGTCTGGGTGGATGCGGTGGGAGCCACCGGTACATCCGTGGAACTGGTCTCCCCGACCGGAACGGGCGGTGGCGGCGTGGCCGCGGCGGCCTTCAGGATGGCATCTCTGTCCACGATGGCAGTGGCGTCGTCGACCGGTTTACCCGGTTCCGACGAGTGGAAGAGCCGGTCATAGTCGGCCGACATGGGGACCCCTCAGATAGTCAAAACAGATGGTTAGATCTTTACACCCAAGCACAAGTGGTGGGCGGGTTCGGCCTATCAAAAGATAGACCGGTTACCCGCCCACCAATGCATGCGTGCGTGTTGCCCGTTAACTAGGCGAACATTCCCGTGACGCCGGCTTCGGTCTGGGACATGGTCTGCCCCGCCTCGCTGATCGTCTGGGCCAGGTTCTGCAGCGCCTGGTTCAGCTCCATGGACGTGTTGTCCCAGCGGGTCTGAACGGCCTGGTAGGCCTCCGAACCCGAGCCGCCCCACGCCGAGGCGAGCGAGGCCAGCGAGCCCTTGCCCTCGTCCAGCAGGCCGGCGGTGGTGCCGACGGCGCCCTGGATCTCAGCCGAACCGCCCTCGATACCGGCGAAATTCCAAACCTGTTCTGTCATGTTGTGTCTCCGTTCTTGAGGTCAGTTAGGTCAGATGTTCATCGACGAGGCCAGGTTGCCGGCCTGATCGTCGTCGGTGGCCGAGTACTGGCTACCCGAGGTGTGGATGTTGTTGGAGATGTCGTTCAGCTCCTGGATCTGCTTGGCAGCAGCCTCGTGGAACCGCGCCAGCGCAGCCTGCGCGGCGGTACCGGCCTGGCCGACCATCTGGGCAGCCAAGGTGCTGCCGGTCGACTCGACCTGAGCGATGACGCTCTTGAGCTCACCGGAGATGCGCTCGAAGTTAGCAGCCTCCTTGGCGAGGACGGCGGCATCTGTATTCATCTGTGCCATGTTGGATTTCCCCTTATTTTCCCTTTGTCCTCACCAGTGATGATTGGCGAGTCCTCCGGCCGGGTGGCCGGAAAGTCTTTGTGGTGGACGACTTACCAGTCGTCGTCATCTTCTATTGATTGGTCGTACGTCAGTGCTGTCGGTGACACCAGGCCGTCCTTGGTGCCGCCGCTCTTCTCTTCCTTGTTCTTGGCGGCGTTGACCGGTGCCCCGCCGCCTCCGCCGGCGCCGCTCCCGACCGGCGCCACCGGACCTGCCGCGCCCGCGGCCCCACCAAATGCGCCCGGCTTGGCCTCGCCGCTGATGCCCAACATCGACGACAGCAGCGCGGTGCGCGGTGGTGAACCCAGCGCTCCGGGCAGCGATGCCGCCCGCACCAGCCCAGCACCCGAGGCCGGCCCCGTACCACCGGCCAGCGGATGGTTGGAGAACGGCATCGCGCCCATCAGCCCGGACTGCATGCCCGACTGGCTGCCGCCCATGCCGGTGAACTGGCTGACCATCTGGGTCACCTGCTGCAGCGGCTGCGTGATCGTCTGCATCTGGGACTGCAGCATCTGCGGGATCTGCCCCGCGAGCTGCCCGGCCTGTTGCCCCATCTGCATGACCATCTGCATGCCCTGCTGCATGGGGTTCTTCTCGGACGAATCCTGCTCCTGGCGCCCGGCGTTCTCACCCTTGTTGGCCGCGCCGACCGCCCGCTGCTCGGCCATATTCGCCTGGGCTGCGGCATTTCCGGAGACCAACGCCACCGACTCGATGGTGGCCTTGGCACTGACGCCCTCGATGATGGCGTTGCGCATCATCCCTTGGGCCGCCCGCGGCGCCGTCGCGGCCAGCGCCGCCGCCGCGGTCGACTCGCCGACTCCGGGCAGCACGATTGGCGTCATCGGCATGATGGGCTCGAACAACAGGTTGAGGGTGGTTTCGGCGTGATACGCCTCCATCGCCCCGGCGGCCTGGTTCCACATCCGCACGAAGTAGTCGAACTCGTTGAGCCCGATCGGCATCGTGTTGATGCCAAGGAAGTTGGTCGCTTCCAACACCGCGTGGGTGACGTGGTTCTGCTCGATCTCCGGAATGGGCGGAGTGGTGGTCAGCGCCAGGGTGTACGAACTTGCCTGGGCACTGGCCTGCAACGCCCGCTTCTGCGCCTGCAAGGCCATCGTCCGCAGCCACATGATCATCGGCATCGTCGCCGACACCGCACGCTCACTCGCCCCGCCGCTCCACACGGAGGTCAGGTTGCTGAGCGCGCCGGCCAGCTCGTCGGCCTGGGTCTCCAGCAGGATCGCCAAGCCCTCCCAGCCCGTTGCCGCCTGGAGCATTGGCGCCGGACCGGCACCGCACATCAAGCGTGCGGTGTTGATCTCTGGAGGCAACGCTATCCAGGTGGGTAGGACCGGGAGTGCCGCGACCATTGCTGGAAGACCCTATCTTTGACGAATCGTGGCTGTTAGAGAGTGGTTGCCTGAGCGGCGTCGACCGCGTTGTAAATCCCCGCGATCTCGGCGTAGGCCGCACCCGCCCGGGTGAGTTCCTCCTGGGCGAACGAGTTCGCCGCCAGCGCCTCGACACCCTCGCTGGCGAAGGCCATGGCAGCCATTGCCGAGACCTCGTCAGCGCCGGCCGGAACCAGCGCGGTAACCGCCGCAGCAGCGGTTGTGCCACCGGCCAGACCACGGGCCGCGTTTGCGATCACCTGTGCCGCAACGCCTTCGGCGCCCGGGTTGTGCATCAACGGTTGCATTTGCTTGCTCCCCTGTTTCGTTTCCAAATGCACGGGGACAAGCACTCAAAGTCGACGTGGCAGAAAGTTTGCCAAGCCGTCCAGGAACCTGTCCCCCGATTCCTTTGCTGACGGGCTGCCGCCAGCGTTGCTGAGTGCGTTGATTAGATACTAACTGCCCTATTGGGGTGCTGCGAACACTTCTTCGTCGGGTGGATCGACATAGGCGGCCTGAATGACCTCCTTGCCGTCCGGCCCGACCATAAACGCCTGGCCAGGAGGCCTTTTCTTGACGATGATCTCCCGCGACGGGAAGTCGTTCTTCTCGCCGGACAGGAACAACGTCGGCGAACCGGCGCCGTAAGCAGCACCGACGAACTTGTCCATCGTGGCCCGGTGGGCCAGGCTCATCTGGCACGTCACGATGATGTGCAGGCCGATATCGGCGGCCGCCGGCAGTAGCGGGCCCAACGGCGCCATCGGCGACATCATGCCCGCCGCGGCGGTGATCATGTGCCAGTCGTCGACCAGCAGCACGATGTCCGGACCGCTCCACCACGACCGCGCCCGCAGCTGCGCAGTCGTCAGATCGGGCGGTGGCAACCGTTTCTTCAGGTTGACGGCCAGCGCCTTGATCGCCTCTTCCAACGAGGCGCTGTTGCGGTTGATCGCACCGGCGGCCAGCAGATGCGTCTCGGGCACCGCGTCGAGCAGACCCGACCGGTAGTCCGCCAGCATGAACCTGACCTGGTCGGGGCTGTTGCGACTGCAGATCGCCTTCGCCGCGGCGTGGGCGATGGTGGTCTTGCCCGACTTCGGCGCACCGAAGATCAGCAGGTGCGGCGTGATGTTCATCTGGTTGTAGGCAACCGTGAGGTCCGACTCGCGCACGCCCAACGGCACCTGCCAACGCGTGCGGTAGTCGGAGTCGGGTCCGGGCGGGTTCGGATCGAGCTGATGCAGGTAGATCCGTTCCGGCAGCACCCGCACCTGCGGCGCCTGGTCGGTGTGGCGCGACGACACTTCCTGCACGCCCGCCGAGATGGCGTCGACGATGTTGGCGGCGCTGTGGACGCCGTCCAGCCGGGGCACCCCGATCATCAGGTGGTGCTTCTCGAGCGACACGGCCCGACCGGGACGGTTGGCGGGGATATCCCGCGTGATCCGGTCGATCTGGGTTTCGTTGACGTCACCGAGGCGGAACTCCACCTTGGTGCCCAGATAGTCGCGCACACGCGACTTCAGCTCGGTCCAGCGCGGCGTGGAGATGATGACGTGCACGCCGTACGCCAGACCCTGACCCGCCAGATCCTGCACGGCCGGTTCCAGGTCGGGGAATTCCGCCACGAAGGCCGGCCAACCATCGATCACCAGGAAGACGTCACCGAACGGGTCCTGCGCGGCCGGATTCTCCGGGTCCTCGCGCATCTCGCGATACGACGCGATCGAGCCCACGCGGTACTGCTTGAACACCTGCTCGCGGGCCCTCAGCACGGCCTTGACCTCGGCCACCACCCGGTTGACCCGGTCCGGTTCGGCACGGGTGGCCACACCGCCCACGTGCGGCAGATCCTCCATGTACATCAAGCCACCGCCACCGAGGTCGATGCAGTAGAACTGCACCTGACGCGGCGTGTGGGTGGCAGCCGCCGAGAGCATCAGCGTCTGCAGGAAGGTCGACTTACCGGTCTGCGGGGCACCGCCGATCGCGATGTTGCCGCCGGCGGCCGAGACGTCGACGCCCCAGATGTCCTGCCGGTGCCGACGCGGCTCGTCCATGATCCCCAGCGCAAACCGCAGCGGTTTGCGCTGATAGTCCCGCTCGATCAGTTCGTTGACCGGCGTCGGATCGGTCAGCGGCGGCAGCCACATCTTGTATGCGCGGCTTTCACCGGTGCCCAATTGCGCGAGGACCACCTCGCGCAAGACCTTCGGTTCAGCTTTTGTGGACATCAATTCACCGCCGTATCAAAAATCGGAGTCGTGGTGAACTGGTGAATCCGCACCCGCGCCTGACGCTTCGCCCGCGGCTTGGCCTCACCGTCAACGGACTCTTCCACCTCGGGAACATAGGTGCCGCCGGTGTAGAGCGTGGCGAACTTCACCGGGTCCTCCATACCGACCCGCAGGAACCCGACACCGCTTTCCTTGTTGGTGATGTACTGCGCCTCGGGGGTACCGATCACCGCCTTGGATTCAGCAGAGCTGGTGGTACGCAAGGCGATTCGGTACGTCAGGTTCGGCTCGAGCTTGTCGATGCGCACGCCGCCGGTGTTCAGCGACTGTGTGGCCAGCAGCAGGTGCACACGCAGCGACCGGCCCACACGACAGATGCGGTCGAACAACCCGATGAAGTCGGGATGGTTCTGCAAGAGCTCGGCGAACTCGTCGACCACCACGAACAACGTCGGCAACGGCGGCAGGTCCGCACCGCGCTCGCGGTGCTTCTCGTACTCGGCCACACCGGAGAGCGCACCGGCGGCACCCACCTGCATACCGGCCTGACGCAGGATCTGCTGGCGCCGGTCGAGCTCACCGGTGAGCACCTCGCCCATACGACCGACGAGCTCGGCTTCCTCTTCCATGTTGGTGACGACGGCCGCGGTGTGCGGCAGCTTCTCCATGCCCAGGAAGGTCGAACCGCCCTTGAAGTCGGTCAGCAGCAGGTTGATCTGGTCGGGGTGGTGGGTGGCCACCAGCGACAGGATCATGGTCCGCAGGAACTCCGACTTACCCGAGCCGGTGGTACCGATGAGCATGCCGTGCGGGCCGGCACCGAACTCGGCACCTTCCTTGATGTCGAGGGTCATCACCTCGCCGGTCTTGAGCTCGTGCCCGAACGGGATCTTGAGCCGGTCCCGGTCGGTGTCGGCGAACATCCGCCACCGCGCCGGGGTGACCTCCTCGACCGACTTCGCACCGACCAGGTGGTGCCATTCTTTCGAGACCTTCTTCTGCACCCGCACGTTCTTGTCGATGATCGTGCCGGTGATCGACCAGCCGGCCAGCTTGCGGGCGACGCGGGTGGCCTGTGACGGCGTCATCCGGTCGACCACCCGGGTCACCTCGCGGTAGTTCTGGTTGGGCAGCTTGTCGTCGCAGGTGCCGTCGGCGTCGACGCGCAGCCGGTAGGCCGATCCGCGGTGGTTGCCCAGCGTCAGCACCGTGACCCCGGCCCGCCCGTCGACGGGGAATCCGGCCTTGCCGCCGGTGAGATCCACCACGATGACGTACGGACCGCCGGGGGCCGCGTCGGCGCTGTGCGGCCCGCGGGCGGTCAGATCGCTCAACCCGTCGGGGCGGGTGTACACCAGCCGGGTCGGCCCGGCGGCATCGGTGTCGGTCTGGTGCTGGGTGTGCGGCAGCCACTTCAGCCACGACCACTTCGGGTCTTCGGGGTTGTCGGTGAGCACCCGGATCTGCAGCAGGTCTGGCGGATGGAACACCGCTAGATGGCAGATCATCGCCGTCAGCAGGCCCGCCGCACCGTCCGCGTCGCCACCCACGGCGATGGTCGGAAACGTCCGCAGCTGAACAAGTTTGGGGCAATCGTGGATCAGACCGTGGGTGCGCAGGAACTTCGTCACCCACATGTGGCTGACCGGCTCCAGGTGCGGCTGCGGCGCGCCCTGCGGACCGGCCAGCTCACCACTGGTGTTCGGCTTGAGCAACCGGTCGACGGCGATCTCCGAGCCGATGCCGATCCGCGTGGCGGCGTAGAAGTCCGAGTTGGCCTGCCGCGACCACTGCCGGTGGGTGCCGATGATCGAGAGCAGATCGTCGGGATGCGGTGCGTGGTAACCGAAGAACGACACCTGCGCCGACGCCGACGACGTGACCCGGTTGCGCAGCCCGGCCAGATACCGCAGGTATTCCTTGCGGTCGGCGTTGATCTCGGGAACCCGCTTGCCGCCCTGACCACCACCGGACATGAAACCGACGGTGCCCATGATCATCATCAGCGGCATCATCAGCATGTACGGCGACAGCTGACGTACACCGGTGAAGATCATGATCGCGATCATGCCGAGCATGCAGCCGCCCATGACCCAGGGCATGGCCTTCTGCATGCCTGACGGCGGGATCTCGATGCCGAGGTCATCGGGTGGGGCGACGTTGATCTCGCCCGGTGTCAGCCGCGGCCCCCGCTTGATCGTCGGGGTGAACTTCTTCGTCGTCATGAGCCTTGCTTACTTTCGACTTTGCGCGGGTTCGGGTCGTCCGGAAGTGTGTCGTGCTCGATGAGCGCGGCTTCCTTCGACAGCACCGGGCCTTCCACCAGCAGCCCGACGACCTGCCACGGCGCGTTCACCGCACCGGCCAGGCCCAGATTCTTCGCGGCGTCGTCGTTGGCGACGCCGTAGCGCACCCCTTGCGGGTCGATGTAGTAGAGGCTCTCGCCCACCCGGGGATCGGGCGACTGCAACCGGACGAACTGGCCGCCCTCGATGTACACCGTTGCGTCACCGCCGATCTGGTCGATCCCGGTGCCGATGGCCGACGACGGGATCGGCAGCCGGCGACCGGCGATGACGGTGGTCTTCGGCGCCTGATCCCCCGGCTCACGCTGCCAGGCCCAGCACAGCACCGGAGAGTCCTGACGCAGCAGCACCTCCAGCGGCTTGTCCGGCAACGGCGAGACATACACCTGCTCGGGGATCTTGGCCACCACGCTGGCCTCCACCGACGGCGGCTGCAACAGCCCGTAGGAGTTGGTGGCGCGCAACGCCGCAGCCGTGGTGTCGTTGACCCGGGCCACCCCGTCCGGCAACACGACATAGTGCTGGGGCTCGGATTCGGTGGCCGTCTGGAACACCGAGCCGATCACCAGATTCGCCGGCAGCCCAACGGTATTGGGCGCACCGGCGGCCGGGATCATCGGCAGCTGCCAGGGCCCCATGTTGGCCAGCGCGTTGAACAAGCCTTCCGAAACCGGGGTGGCCTTGGCGGTGACCGGGATGCCCACCGCCGAGCTCACCGCCCGGTCGGCCAGGTCGATGCTGTGCCGGCCCTCTTCGGTCACCAGCCAGTTCGCGCCCTCGAAGGACACCAGCATGGCCTGGTTCTCCCGCATCGGGCCGACGGCCATGTCGGTGGCCAGCGACCTGATCAGGATCGACGTCTCCACCTTGGGTGCGGCGCTGTCCGGCTTGGCGACGGTGTCGCACAGGGTCCAGCGCGAGGCCGGGGTACCGGTCGGGGTGGCATACGGCGCACCGGGAATGCCGATCGGCTGCCCCTTGGGCAGCCGGTTGAGCTCCTCGGATTTCACCGCCGACGGATTGCCGGAGTTGCCCAACGCCAGCCGGGCCGAGGTGAGGTTGTACACCGGGCGCAACAGGTTGCTGCCCGGCAACATCACGTAGAGCTGATTGGTGGTCCGGTCCACCAGGAGCTGATCGGTGCCCTGCTTGCCCAACGGCTTGAAATACGCCATCAGCGCTGCGCCCAGGCAGATCAGCACCGAAACCACGATTCCGGCGAACACCGCACGGCTGTAGAACTGCAGCGGATCGTCGAACATCCGGGTATCCCGGCGCACGATCGCGTGCTCGACGCGGCGCAGCAGAAAACGCCAGCCGCTGACCTGGACCTTGGTGGTGAGCCGGAAGCCTGCCATCTCTTATTCGCCGATGTTCAGGCGGCTGTGCACCGCCGCGATCGCCGCCGCCATGTCTTCTCCGTTGATCTCGCTGAGCTGCTCGACACCCAGGTTCTCGAAATCCAAGGACCGGGCCAACCGCATGTCCCGGTTCTGCTCGCCGGCCTCCACCAGCTGCCGGGCATAACGACCGTTACCGGCGATGTCCAGCGCGGGCTTGCCGTTGAGGGTCCGCTGACTGAGCAGCGAGGCCGCCTCGTGTACCCGCTTGGCAGCCTCTTCGTCGAGCTGTGAATCATTGGCCTTGGCAATGACTTTCGTGATCTCCACGATGTCATCGGGCGAGTACGAGTCGAACTCGATGCGGGTCGCGAAACGCGAGCGCAGGCCGTCGTTGGTCTCCAGCAGGCGATCGATGTCGTTGCTGTAGCCGGCGATGATGACCACCAGCCGGTCGCGGTCGTTCTCCATCCGGGCCAGCAGGGTGTCCAGCGCCTCGGTGCCGAACGGGTCGGCGCGGCCGTCGCGTTCCTGCACCAGGGTGTAGGCCTCGTCGATGAAGAGCACGCCGCCGAGCGCCCGATCGATCGTCTTGGCCGTCTTCACCGCCGACTGACCTTCGTACTCCGCGACGAAATCCTTACGCGAGGTCTCGATCAGCTTCGGCTCGGCGATGACGCCGAGTCCGGCCAGGATGTTGGCCACCACCCGCGCGATCGTCGTCTTACCGGTACCCGGCGGGCCGGCGAAGATCATGTGCTTGGAGGTCTGCGCCACCTTCATGCCGCGCGCGGCACGGATCCTGGCCATCTGGGTGGCTGCCCGGTAGGCCTCGATCTGTTCCTTCACCCGGCCCAAGCCGATCTGACGATCCAACTCGGCCTGCGCCTCGGCCAGCAGCTTGTCGCGAGCCGACGTGTCGGCCACCACGCTGGAGGGATCCCAGGGGTCGGTGCGGGCCGCGATCTTCTCGGCGGTCGTGGTTTCCAACCGGTAGGCCGGATCACGAAGCGCTGCAGTGACTTTGGGCTCGGGGAAGTTCGCCTGAAGCCATTCCAGCAGAACCTGGGCCGACTCTTCGTTGCCCTGGTTGCGCCGGGCCATGGCCAGGTACCAGGCGATCGCCGGTGCACAGGCCTGACCGGCCGGGGTGTCGTTGGCCTCAGTGAGCCGACGATCCGCCTCGGTGAACAGACCGAGGTTGGCCGCCGCGACCCCGTGCGCCACCCCCGCCGCCGCGGCCAGGAACTTGTCCGGCCACTGCTCGGCACCACGCACCTGGTCGATCACATCGGTCCAGCGTTGCGCCGCACCGTAGATCACCGCTTTCACCCATGCCACCAGGTGCTCGGACCCACCGGCCGGGGCGTCCTCCAGGGCCTCCATCGCGTCGGCGTAATTGCCCTCGTTGGCCTCCTGGACGGCGAAGCCCAGGGTGATCGCCAACGGTGAGTTGATCGGGTAGGAGATGTCCTTGCCGTAGATGCCGCCGATCGGGATGCGTGCCCCGACACCGTTCATCGAGATCTCGGCCGCGCCGGCCAGCTGGCCGAAGTTCGAGCGTGAGTACCAGGCCCGGAACAGCGTCACCCGGTCGGTGTCGCCGCAACGGATGCGGCCTACCCAGGCGTCACACGCAGTCTCGTCGTAACTGGTGATCTCGGTGAACATTTCGAGTGAGCGGGCCGGAGAGCTGCTCAGCATCCCGACTGCGGTGCCGAACATCCCAGCGAGATGGTCAACCATGATCGCCTCCATAGCGGGTCGAAAAGACCTGGGCCCGAGCATCATCGGCTTGCTCCGGGGTGGGCAGATTCAGGTCACGGGTCAAAAAATCGCGGGTCGCCGCGTCGTCGTGGCCATGCTCACGCATTCCCGCGAGCATGAACGAGTACTGGGCGGACTTGGCCTGTTGTGCGGCCAGGTCCGCGATGAGCAGGATCTCCTCGGCGAGATCCCGCTCGCTCAGATCGGTGATCTTCGGCGCCAGCTCGATCTGCTGAACCCGACCATCCATGTACGCCGTCACCGTGACAGTTTCAGGTGGATTGGTGACGGTGAACAGCGGAACGGCCAGTTCATCGTCGTCGTCACGCTCGAAGAACCCGGGCACCGTCCCGTCGGAGATGGACCCGTCGGACGTGTCATCGGATACCGCGCCGTCGGATATGGCGAGGTCGTCATAGGTGCCGAGCGCGTCCAACCCCAACGCATTCGAATCGTCGTCGGAATAGTCGAAATCCAGCGCCGAGAGGCCGTCGTAGTCGTCATCGTCGTCCGGATAGTGTGGCGGAAAGTCACCCACCTTGGCGGCCCTTTCAGTGCAGGTAGGAACTATCCGACTCGGACTTGTCGAACCACGAACCCGAGGGCAACAACTCGACCAACCCGTCCAGGGCCCGCTGCAGGTTGTCCTTGGTACCGGTCAGGAAGCTGCCGTAGAGCTCACCGTTGACCCGGCGCGGGATGGACACGATGCGTCCCTGCTTGGAGTCCAGGACACCGGCGGCCACGTCGACCTGGGAGATGGTGCCGCCCGGATTCCGCTCGGACGCGATGAGTTCCACCCAACTCTCGGGCTCGGAGATGATGTTCGCGTACACCCGGGCCGAGGTGGGCGGGATCCCGTAACCGGTGAGCTCGTCCGCGGTCCGGCACTTGGCCAGGGTTTCGGCGACACCGGTCAACGGTTCGACATTGGCCGGTGAGCCCTCGCCGAGCACGGTCGTCACCATGCCGGCCAGACCCACCTGCGCAGCCACCCGCTGGAACACCAGGATGTCGTTGTCACGGGCGACGACCACGTGCCGACCGCCCTTGCGGCACACCACAAACCGGATCATCTTCCCGCCCACGTCACGACGCCACCAGCGGCCCTCCAACGTGCGGTCGGGCCGGCTCAGGGTGTCGAGCATGGCGGCCACCTCGGGATGGGGGTTGCCGTAGACATCCAGCACGCCCTGGGCCATGAGGTCACGGGCCACCTGGTCCCACACGATCTCGCGCAGGTCGGGTTGGGGGATGTTCAACCGGATGCCCATCGAGGGCGGAAAGTCGGTGAGGCCCAGCTTGTCGGCGACGACCAAAACCCCGTCGATGGTCAATTCGACCCCGACGACGTCATCGATCGCCTGTACGTTCGCGTCCGCGCTGAAGGAAGAAGTCATCTGTGCGCCCCCCTATCGAACTGTCCCGCTGAGGGCGTCGCCCATTGCCGAATCCGTCCGGTCGTATCCGCTCGCCGCGCGGGTGAGCTTGTCGCCGAGGTCCTGTGACACCTGGGCCATACCGTTGCCCGCGGCTCGGCGCGCGGTCAACGCGGCTTCCACCGCCGTGGCCGTCGACGACGAAATCGGTCCATGTGTCATGCGCACGGAGGCGTCGAGACCCTCGACCGCCGCCGTGGCCAGCGCCAGACCGGAGGCAGCCTCGCCCTGTCTGACCGACAACTCCTGCAAATGAGCGGTGGCAACCCGCAAATCACCCGACATGAAATCCCCTCGATCCCTGTACCTGGATTCTCACCGCTCGATCACGGCAGCAGATCCGGGTACACCGCGGTCTAATGTAGCCGCCGCCGCGACATGCAGCGGGCCCTGCTCGAAATCCGCCCCGACATGCACCGGAGCCGGCCCGGCCGCACCGCCGCCGGCCGCCATCGCCTCGAGGTCGGGTGGCAGGGTCTTGGCGGCCTCGCGATCCGGCTCGGCGTCCATCAGATCGGAGGGTCCGTCGAGGGAAACCGCAGGCGGCAGGCCGTCAGCCCGGTCCTCGTCGGCCCCGTCGGCCGACTCCTCGTTCTCGTCCTCGATGCCGTCCTTGTCGTCCTTGTCGTCCTTGTCGTCCTCGTCGTCCTTGTCCTCTTCGCCGTCCCGGTCTTCGTCCTCGTCAGGTCGGCCGTCGCCGTCGACATCCGTCGGACCTGCGGCCAGGTCGCCCGACGCCTTGTCGAGCTGTGCGGCCTCGGTGCCGCCCGCCATGGCGGGCCCGGCCGCTTGACCGGCCATCTGCGCGGCCTGGCTCGCCGCCTGGGTGGCGGCTTGCGCGGCCTGTCCGGCCGCCTGCGTGACCCCGCTCAACATTCCGCTCAGGGGGCTCATCATCGAGCCCAGCAGTGTGCCCATCGCGCCGGCCGCATCACCGGCCGCATCCGACGCCGGCGCACCGGCGCCTGAGGTCGACGGTATCGATTGCATCGACGGGGCCGACGACGGAGCGCCACCGGCACTACCACCCCCACCGCCCGACGGCATTCCGCCTCCGCCGCCCGACGGGGCTCGGCCTCCACCGGACGGGACGCCCGGCGCGCTCGACGCCGGATCGTCCGGCGCACTGCCGACGGGCGGCTCGAACTCTGCGCCGGTGGGCGCCGCTCCGGCAGCCAGGGTCTGGTACTGCGCTGCCGCCGTCTGCAGAACCGCCGCGTTCTCGTTGATCTGGCCGCGCAAGGTGTTCAGGTCGTCGTTCGACTCACCGACGGCCTTGGCCACCATCGCGATCTCGGCACCCATGCGGGCGGCCGGACCGAAACCGGGGATGATGCCCGCGCTCGTGGTGAGCAGGCTCATCGAGCCGAGCCAGTCGGAATGAGCGTCGAGCTTGGCGCGGGCAGCCGAGATCTCGCCGGCTTCCTTGGTCAGCACCCCGGCCACGGTGTTGTCCAACTCGATCATCCGCTGCACCCGGCCCACCTGTTCGGTGTTGCGGGCCGTGTAAGCGCTGGCCCCGCCGCTGTTCCAGCTCTCGTTCGGGACGGCCGAGGCGAGTACTTGGCCGGCCGCGCTCAACTTGGCGGCGGCGTCGCCGAAGCGTCCGCCGTTCTCCGGGGCACCGACGCCGGTGCTCTTCTTCATCGTCTCGATGGTCTGCTGGCCGGCCGCCAGGATGGGTGACCGCGCGGCCCGGACCAGAAGTGTGCCGATGCGCGTCTCGAGAAGGTCGGCGGCTTTCTGCCCGAGTTCGATCACCTGGCTGCCGAGCTTGGCCACCTGCTCGAGTTGGGCCCCCACGGTGTTGCGGACGATGAACTCTCCGGCCTTGACGGCGCGCTCGGTCCACTTCGCGTTGTTCTCGATCACGCCTTTGCCGAAATCGGCAATCTCGCCCAGCAGTCCCATTCCCCGTTTCCCCTTCGCCGCAACAGAGGTTACCAGCGCATCCGACCCGGTCAGCGCACCAATTTCCGGCCTCAGAAGCGGCCGAAATCCGGTTCTGAAACCGCTGCGGCACACGGTTTATCGCAGTTGAGTCCGGGTTTTATCGGGCCGGTCCACCGGTGGCCGCATTGCCGGGCCGGTGACTCGGGCGCCGCCGCGACGGTCCGTCGACCCCACGGCCCGTCCGGGCCGTCAGCTACCGTCACATGTGGTTGTGAACTTTGCCGCCGGTATTTGCTGGTGCGTTATTTCGGCCGGATTGTGGTCGGATCCTGCACCGCGGGCGGGTTGTGGTCGATACTTGAGCACTGTCAAAGTTCCCGTGTGTGAGTTCCGGAGGAGATTCAGGCGTGTCCGACCCCGACGACACCTTGCGTAGAGAGCTCGGCTGGACGGGTCCGGAGGAATCCCACTTCGAGCCCGACACCCGACCGACCCGGCGTCAGCCTCCGGCGCCGCCCTCGATCCCCGGGCGCCCCCCGGTCGACTTCACCCCGAAGCCATCCGGCAACTCCGAGTCCGACGATCCACAGGGCGTCCCCACCGATCCCGACGCCGAACGGGCCCGCAGCACCTTCCGCGAGGCGCCGGCGGCCCAGCCGTCCCCGCAACAGCAACAGCCGCCGCAACAACAGATGCCACCGCCTCCCCCGCCTCCGGTGCCGTCGCCGCCTCCGCACGACTCTCGGCCGGTACCGCCCCGGCCCGATGCGTGGGAGCAGCACCCGCCGGGCTGGCAGCTTCCGTCCCAGCGTCCACCCGGCCCAGGTGGGCCGAGCGGTCCACCGCACCAGCCCTATGGCCCGCCGCCGGGCCAGCCGTGGCCCGGCGACGGTGGTTTCGCACCGGAGCAGGGTGGGATGCCCGAGGCCCCGCCGGTACCGCCGGGCTCGTACGCCGATCGGATCCGGGTCAACGACCTCGTGCCGCCCAAGCGGCAACCGCCCGGCAGTGGTTGGCGGCTGTTCGTGTACCGGGCCACCTTCGGGCTGGTCAACCTGGGCCCGTCGGCCGACGACATCCGTCAGGCCGAGCTCGAAGCCAAGATCAAAGGCGCCCTACGCGGTCACTACAAGGTGGGCGTGATGGGCAAGGGCGGGGTCGGCAAGACCACCGTCTCGGCCAGTGTCGGGTCGATCTTCGCCCAGCTGCGCCAGGACGACCGGGTGGTGGCCATCGACGCGGACACGTCGTTCGGCAAGTTGGGCAGCCGTGTCGACCCGCAGGCCCAGAGTTCGTACTGGGAGCTGGCCAACGACAAGCATCTCGACTCGTTCGCCGATGTGCGCAGCCGGGTCGGCAACAACGCGGCCGGACTGTTCGTGTTGGCCGGTGAGGGGACGCCCGCCCGCCGCCGGGTGCTCGATGCGGCGATTTACCGCGAGGCCACCACGCGGCTGGACAAGCACTTCTCCATCTCGGTGGTGGACTGCAGTTCCACCATGGATTCGCCGGTCACCCAAGAGGTTCTGCGTGACCTCGACGGGTTGATCGTGGTCTCCTCGCCGTGGGTCGACGGCGCCGCCACCGCCGGTCAGACCCTGGACTGGCTGGCCGCCCACGACATGACCAGCCTGTTGCAGCGCACGGTCGTGGTGCTCAACGACTCCGACGGCCACGCCGACAAACGCACCCGCTCGATCCTGGCCGGACAGTTCTCGGGTCAGGGGCAGCGGGTGATCGAGGTTCCGTTCGACGGGCATCTGCGCCCCGGTGGGGTGGTGGACCCTCGGGAGATGTCGACCGCGACGCGGCGACGCTTCCTGGAGATCGCCGCGGCCCTGGCCGAGCACTTCCCCACCCAGGACGACCGTCGGGACCGGTAACCCGACCGATCAGCGCATCGCGCCGATCAACGCCTCGAGGGCGTGGACGGAGGGTGCGTCGACCGGGTACTCCGCCTCGGCGCGCGCCACGGTGTCCTCGGAAACCCCGGCGGCCGTGGCGGTTTCACCGATGGTGAGGTTCGACTGCCGGCGTGCGGCGTACAGCCGTTGCCCCAGCGTGGCGCCGGGCGCGGTGGCGGCCAGCGTGGTCAGCTCGTCGATCTGGCGGCGTACCGCGCTGAGCGCCTTGATCAGCGCCGGGGTCACCATGCTGAGGCGTGCGGCGCGCGATGCCACCGCTTCCAACTGCCGCAGATCGGCCAGCACGGAGGTGACCCGCGGGGTGAACTCGGGGTCGCCCACCGCGGGCAAGGTGGCGATCGTCGACTCGAGGGTGTTCACCGCGGTCAGCACCGCCTGGGCGATCAGCGGCACCTCGTCGCTGGCCGGCGGCGTCGTGGTCAACGGCACGGCCGGCGGCTGGGCGGCGACGACGGTCGGTGGGTCGACGAACGCCGGTGCGGACATCGCCGGATCGGGCACCGGAGCACCCTGACGCAGCCGCGCGATGGTGCCGGGCGGCCAGCGCAGCACCTCTTCGAGCTTGAGCCTGGTGCGCTCGCGCGGCCAGCTGCGACCCTTTTCGAAGGCGATGAGCGCCCCGGCGTTGATGATTCCCTCGGCGGCGAGGCTGCGCTGGCTGATGTCGAGTTCGCGGCGGCGGGCCGCTGCTGCAGCACCTGCGCGGATAAGTCCGACATCGAACTCACCAGTGGCGAGATCGTACTCAGCGTCGGTCATTCGGGGCTGTTCCTCGCCGATGTGCTCAGCCTCAGCGCAAGCGCGGAAGCGGTTGTCGGGACCCGTCAATCCTAACCCCCGACTGAAGCACCGCTACGCATTAGGTTTTTCGCAGATACAGCAAACAACTCCGATGCTACGGCTTGGTGACGGATCGAACCGTACTTACGCTACGGGTACACCGAGGTACCTGGTGGCGTTCTGACGTGCAGTTTTAGATCCAAATGGCCTTTACCCAGGTGGTGACGTCTCGTTACCGGTGCGAATTTTCGTAGCGGCAGCACGCTTCGGTTTCGCTCAAACTGTTGCATCGCTACGGTTGTTGCTATAGCGTTCCTCCCAACGCGGTACGCACCGCAACAGAAAGCCCTAACAGGAGCAGCAAGCATGAACGCACTGATGTCCAACGGCATCCCGCTCGGCGTGTGCACCAGTGATCCGGAGCGGTGGACCTCCACCCCGGACGACCAGGCGAAGGTCATCTGCCGGGAATGCCCGCGGCGGTGGCTGTGCGCCCGGGAGGCCTGCGAACTACCGCGCGCCGAGGGGCTGTGGGCCGGGATCATGGTTCCCGAGGCCGGCCGTGGCCGCAGCTTCGCGCTCAAGCAGCTGCGATCGCTGGCCGAGCGCAACGGTTACCCGGTCCGCAAGCTGCGCCTGGTGTTCCCCGACGCGGCCTGACTCTTGATTGCCCGGCCCTTGCGCTGCCGATTCGAGGGGACGGCAGGGCAAGGGCAGGTTTCCACTGGGGGAGGAATAGGGGCCCGGGGTATCTCGTTACACCCGCAGACGGTGCCGGGCATTGCCCCGGGCCCCACACCAGAACCGTCGCTTCGAGCGACCACGCGCCGCGAGGCGCAGTGACGGCACCGTCCCCTCTTTTCGGCTATCGCTCAAGCGTGGCGGCCACCGCGTCGAGCAGAGTGTCTACCTCGTCTTCGTCATAGCCGCGCTGGAACAGCGGTGGCTTCGGGAACACGATGTGGCGGACGTCGTCGGCTCCCAGGTGCCCGCGCCCGTCGAGGCGGCGGGCGACGAGCGCGAGAAAATCGTCCACCGACTTCTTGTCATAGCCGCGCTTACCCAGCGGCGGTTTCGAAAACGCGGTACTGCGAACATCTTCGGCAGTCAATCCCCCGGTCATGCGGTCATGCTAACCGCCGGTGACCATCGCCGAACGCGGTTACCGTGAGGTTCATGAGCAACACCGACCCGGCGCCCGCGGAAGTCACCTGCGCCAACTCGGGGTACACCGGTGTCCTGCACGCACGTGAGGTGCCCCTGGGCGGTCCGCGCGCGATCCTGGTGCGGCGCACCCTGCCGCAACGCGACCGGTCCATGATCGGCGCGTGGTGTTTTGCCGACCACTACGGCCCGCACGACGTCCGATCCGGCCGCGGCATGGACGTGCCGCCCCACCCGCACACCGGGTTGCAAACGGTGAGTTGGCTTTTCGACGGGCTGATCGAACACCGCGACAGCGCCGGGGTCCACGCGTTCGTCCGTCCCGGCGAGCTCAACCTGATGACGGCCGGCGCCGGGATCTGCCACTCCGAGGTATCCGTCGAGCCCACCACGATCCTGCACGGCGTACAGCTGTGGGTGGCGCTGCCCGACACCGCCCGCGATACCGACCGCGACTTCGCACACCACGCGCCGCCGCCGCGCACCGTCGACGGCGCCACGCTCCGGGTGTTCCTCGGTGAGTTGGAGCCCGCGCGGTCCCCGGTCCACACCTTCACACCGCTGCTGGGCGCCCAGATCGACCTCGACCCGGGGGTGGTGTTGACGCTGGACGTCGACCCGCAATTCGAACACGGGGTGCTCCTCGACCAGGGCGCGGTCGAGGTTGCCGGCAGCGCACTGGATGTCGCCGACCTGGCCTACCAGGGTCCCGGCTGCGCCCAGCTGGAACTGGCCAACCGCGGCGCGGGCCCGGCGCGAGCAGTTCTGCTGGGCGGACCACCGTTTCCCGAGGAGCTGGTGATGTGGTGGAACTTCGTCGGCCGCAGCCACGAGGACATCGCGACCTACCGAGAACTGTGGCAGGCCAACGATGCCCGGTTCGGTGACGTGCACGGCTATGACGGCACGATCGCCAGGCTGCCGGCACCGCCCTTGCCGAACGGGCGGCTCAGGCCCCGCCCTCGGCCGTCGAACTAGGGTCAGCTACCCGCGGTCAGATATTGCGCGGTGTTGCCGCCCACCGGCATCTCGGGCAGACCGAGCTTGCGGTGATCCCAACTGCGCAACCGGCTCGGCACCACGCGCACCGCGATGCGGTTGTTCATCATCTGGTCGACGAACGGCCGCATCTCGTCGGTGTAGGGGCCGGTGTAGCGTTCCCACACGCTGATGCCCACGCGCAGAAGGGTTTCCGGGTCGTCGACAATCTCGGCGGTCCCGTCGATGGACACGCCGCGCAGGGTGTCGTAGGTGTCGCCGTCCTCGATCATCACCGTGATGGTCGGGTCACGACGCACGTTGACCGCCTTCTGCGACTTGGCCTTGGTCTCGAACCAGATCTCGCCGTCGAGCACCGCGTACCACATGGCGACCAGGTGCGGTCGGCCGTTGGGCAGCACCGTGGCCATCGTCGCGGTCCGGCTGTGTTCGATGAATTCGGCGATCTCCTCGTCGCTCATGACGATCTTTGCCCGCTCGTTCTTACCCACCTGCCACCTCTCTGCTCACGTCAGCCCACCATAGCCACGCCGGTTCAGGGTCCCCCGCCCGCTTCAGAGCACGCCGAACTGCGAGGTCACCCAACGCACCGGATCCACACACCGGAACGGGGCGATTCCCCTGGCGTGCACGCGGTTTCCGTTGGGCGCATGCCCCAGCGCCGACACCGCGAAGTACCGCCCCTCCAACCGGGGGCCGGTGGACGGGTTCTCCACCGCCGCCACGATCGAGCCGCCGTGCAGACGCACCAGCAGGCTGCGTACCTCTTGGTCGAGTAGTTGACCGTCGACGTCGTCGTAGTGCTTGCCGTCGGACGTGTCGCGCAGGAACGCCGCGCCGCCGTTGGACATGACCAGGGCCCATTCCGAGCCCTGCACGTCCCGAAGCGCCCGCAGCACGTCGAACTTGGACAGGATCACCGCCAGCTTGGGCCGGCCGGGATACATTGCCAGCAGCAGATTGCCCAGCACCGAGCGCGGCTCGCCACCGCTGAACGGCTGCGGCGGCAACAGGTCCTGCAGTTGATCGCGGATGGCCTTGACCCGCAACGGATCGAACATGAAGAACACCGCGTCGGCGTGGCCGAAGAACTGGAAGGGTGGTGCCCGCAGGTCACCGTTCTCCAGATCCTCACCGGCGACATCGCGCAGCACCAGGAAGCGCCGCACCCCGTGCCAGACACCGATCGAGAACACCAGCGGCTCACGCTGATTCGGCGCCTGGGTGTGCACCGTCGGGGTGGGCGGCAACAGGCCGCGCTGAACATACAGCGGGCCTTCGTAATTGGTGGCGTAGTTCTGCGCGGTGGCGCGGGTGACCGGCTCCAGGACCACACCGAAGCGTTCGCACAACAGTTCCAGCTGCTTGATCAGCACCGCGATATAGAGGCTCTTGCCCGTCGCCCGGGCACCGGCCAATGCGATGCAGATCGCGTGGCCTTCGCGGAAGCCGTCGGGAAGCGTGAAGTGGCAGACCGGACAGATCTCCACCGCCGCACCCTGCAGCGCGCGGCTGGCCTCCGACACCGGCGGCGGCGGGCCGTTGTAGCCGGGGGACCGCGTCCAGGTGTACAGCGCACCGCAGTCGGCGGGCGCGCCCACGTAGGCCGAGGCGACATCGTCGCGGTAGCGGGTGCCTCCGGCCTGGGCGGGCAGCGTCCACAGGTGGTTGTTGGGGCTCAGTGCGGTGAAGCACCGTGGGCATTTGCTCATGTCAGCCCCGGCTCCCCCGCAGTCGCTCCACCAACGACGGCTGCTCGCCCCGCCGCGTCATCAGCCTGTTCACCATTTTGCGGTACCCGCGCATCGTCCCCTCGGAGTAGTCACCCGACATCTGCGCCATCAACATCACCACGGATTCCGCCTCGACGCCCGCCATGGTGGTCGCCACCTGGCCGGCCAGCACGCCGGCCAGCTGATCCATCGGCTCGGGCAGGTATGCGCCCGCCTCGGCCCGCAACAGGCTGATCGCCATCACCGGTGCGGGCGCCAGCTGGTCGCCGTTGACCAGGGGCAGCACCCGCTGGACGGCTTGCGCACGGTATCCGGACTCGGCCGCCAACGCCTGGCAGGCCAACGGATACGGCTGCCCGGTGAGCAGGCCCAACAGCGCGAAGCTCAGCAGCCGCACCGCGAAATCCGGGTGCACCCCATCGGGTTCCAGGCCGGCCAGCGCCTGATCCCACAGCGGCACATACGAACTCTGATGAGTGTGCAGATAGTGCCGGTGCAGCCAATCGTTCGGCTCGATGTGGCGGACGGCGGCACAGGCCACCGTCGCGCTGTCGCCGTTGTCGTCGATCACCTTGCCGGCCAACTGACGCAACGCCGCCGAGTCCGCCGCGCCGACCAGGGTGCGCAACGCTGCCGGGCCCGGCAGCGGCTCGGCACCGACGGCGAGCAACAGGTCCTCCGGATTCCAGACCGAGGCTGCGGCGGCGGCCTCGAAGCGCTCGGGCTCGGTGGTGCGTAGCCACCACAGCTGCGTCCCGGGATCGCCGGGGTCGACCGCGCCGCGCCGACGCGACCGCAAACCCCGCAGCGCGGCACGAATCCACACCTGGTCCCAGGGTTGGGCGCTCGCCAGTTCGGCGGGCCCGGGCACCGGGCCGGCCTCGGCCAGCCAGTCCAGGACGTCGTCGTCGATCGTGGTGGCCTCGACGTCGCCGTCGCGCAGCAAAAGTGCCCCGAGCGACAGCCGGTCGGCCGCGCCGATCAGGCCGCGCACCTGCGGTTCGGCGAGCCCGGGGAGTACGCCGTCCACCAACGCCGCCTCCAGGCGATCATCGGCCACCCCGGCCCGCAACAGCAGGTCCACCGTTCTCAACAACCGGTCGACGCCCAGCTTCCGGCTGCGCTCCAGGGCCGGGCCGATGGCCACCCGGACCGCCGAAGGTGTTGGTTTCCCGTGAAACGTTCTCGGCCCCAACGGGATTGGACCGGCCTGCGCCATCCAGGCGTCGTCGTCGATGGCGCGGACGAAGTAGGTGGCGTCGGCATGTGCCGCACCGGCGCCGTCGGACAACTCGTGCATCGCCCGCCAGGCGTCGGCCGTCGTCACCCCGACCGCGCTCGCGAGCACGTCGGCGATGATGTGCGCCGCCTCGGAGCCCACCACCGCACCCGCCGGGGAGTGCGCGGCGATCACCTCATGGGCCTCCACCTGGGCGTCGGCGAACTGCGGGTGCCCGGCGACCGCCATCGCCATCGGCCAGGCCGGATGCAGACCGTCGTCGCGTACCTGGGAGGACAACGTGTCGATGTCGTCGAGCACCCGCCGCGCCGAGACGGTATCGAGCAGCACCACCTGCGCCATCACCGACCACCGGGTGACGGTGATGTGATGCCCGCCCGCCGTGCGATGCGGATCACCGCCGAGCTCGCCCAGCGAGATGTTCTCCGCCTCGTTGATCAGCACCATGCCCGGTTCCACCGCGACGAGATCTTCCAGCGGTACCGCGGTGAGCACCTGGCCGTGGTGCGGCCCGATCTGATCGGCCCGGTCGAAGGTCGAGAAACTCAGGCCTGCCGCGGTGCCCGGTGACATGAAGAAGCTGACCAGACCGATCCACTGCGCGGCGGCATCCGGCGACTGCACACCCAGCACCACCGGCGGGCCGCCGGCCATCGCCGCGGCCACCGCGTCGAGCAGGACGAACAACGTCGCCAGCCGCCACGTGGTGGGGTCCAGCGCGAAGGCCACCACGCTGTCCTTGGTCACCACCGCACCCGGAGGCGGAATTTCGGCCGGCAATGCGGCCCGGGCCACCGCGGCCGCTCCGTAGGGCCGCAACCAGCCCGGCGACCGCCACCATTGGATCGCCCGATGGCGCGGGTGGGTATTGGGCGCGCGGTCCAGGAGGACGTGCGCAAAGACGTTGCCCGGCCGTCCGGTGGAGTCCGACCCGGCCGGGAAGGTGTGCCAGTACGCCGCGCCGTCCTCGACGCGGCGATAGGCCAACCGGCGCGGCCCATCCTCGAGTTGCTCCGGAGTGGGGAAATCCGGTGCGGCCTCCACCGGCCGGAACACGGTGTACACCCCGGCGATCAGGGCCTGGGTCTCCCCCGGGGTCAGGCAGCCGCCGGTTTCTTTGATCTGCCAGCCGCCTGCCGTGCCGACGGCGTCGAACGAGGTGTAGGCGAGCTGGCCGTAGCGCGATGTCATAACACCGTCGCGGTGAGCTGCAGGGTCTGCACCGGGGGGTCCAGCAGCGCGAGGGTCCGTAGCTGCGCGGGGTCCGGGATATTGAGGAACAGCCGGATCCAGCCGTGCAGCCCGCTGACATTGGCTGCCCACAGCTCGCCGCTGCCCGAGGTGGTCAACGCGCTCCAGCGCAGTTGCTTGGACGGCTGATCGGCCAGCTGGCCCTGCGCGTCCAGCGGCGCCACGTCGACGGGCTGGCCGTCGTGCACGCTCAACGGCATCCGCTGCGGGTTGTTGACCAACACGAACGACGGCGACCCTGGGACGTCGTATTCCGAACGCACCGCCACGGTGGCGGTGGTGGGATAACCGGCCTGATCACGGCCGATCCGCACGGCATACTGCAGGCGCAGCATGCCCGGATATTCGATGCTGGCCACCGGACCGGTGACCCGGCGACCGCCGGAGAACGCCACCGGCGCCAGATGCAGCGAGCAGCCGGCCACCGGCAGGGCCCCGGTCAGGTGCATACCGCCGTACTTCTCGTAGTCCTCCAGCGAGATCTCGAAGGACCTGCCGGTCAGCCCGGCGCGGGGATCGTGGCCCTTGGGTGCCAGGGTCACCACGACGCCCGCCGCGCCGTCGGGCCAATCGAAGGTGAGCACCTGCTTGTTGCAGTACTCGGCGAGCTCGATGTCGCGGATGATGCCGGTACGTACCGCCGAGACGGTGCGGCCCAGCACCGCGCGTCCGGCCAGCACGGTCACCGGGGTGACGTAGGCCCGGCTCCAGCCCTCGGGCCATGGCACGCCGGACATCAACGTGCGGCGGCTGCCGTCGGGCTGGGACTGATCGACGACCGCTCGGTGCAGCCGCAGTTCGGGAGTCAAGCCGACCTGTTCGAGCGCGTTCTCCGGCAGTTCGGTGGAGACATTGCCGGCGCTCGGCCCGCTCTGACTGAGGTAGACGACGACCTCGGCCCCGAGTGCCGTCCAGGACACGTCGAACGATGCGCCGTCGAAGCTCGAGTCGACCGAGATGTCGGTGACCGCGGCGAGCACTGCCGACACATCGAGGTCGACGTCGTCGGGCTCCGAGACCACCGCGACCCCGTCGACCTCGGCGGCGCAGCGCGCCCGGTAGCGGTACCGCCGACCGCGCACGGCACCGGTGTCGACGAACCCCTCGCGGTTGTCTTTGTCGGCCAGGATCCGGTGACGCGCCTCGTCGATCTCGGTCTCGCCGGCCTCCTCGATCGGTATCCGGTACACGTGCACGACACACGGCGACGGCGGCGCCGTCCACTGTCCGATGACCAGGCCGGAGTCCTCCCGGATGGCCACGTCGCGAAGCGGGGCGACCAGTACTCCGGCGGCATGCAGCACCGGACGCGTGCTCAGGGCATCCGAGCGCGACGCTCCGGTGATCACCCACACCTGGTAGTAGCGCAGCGGTCCGGTCAGCGGGCGGTCGTCACTGGCCGCCGACAGCGGGGTGGCGGCCACCAGATCGGCGTTCTCCGGTGACCGAGGGGCCCGGTCCTCGGCGCTGACCACCCGGTACAGCACCACTCCCCCATTGGCCTGATAGTCCGGCCAGCTCAACTCGACGGCATCGGGACGGGATTCTCCCCGGCGGAACGCGATGGCGTGCACGGCGCCGGGCTGCGGCGCCCGGGTGTCCGACTGGGCTTCCGGCGGATGGTCTGCGGGGTGATCGACGGGGTGATCCGGGGCCGGGGAGTCCAGCTCG
The DNA here is from genome assembly GCF_001666875.1 of Mycobacterium sp. E802. Taxonomy (NCBI): domain Bacteria; kingdom Bacillati; phylum Actinomycetota; class Actinomycetes; order Mycobacteriales; family Mycobacteriaceae; genus Mycobacterium; species Mycobacterium sp. E802. The sequence continues at coordinate 43,425 of NZ_LZJD01000159.1, read as the reverse complement.
GCCAGCACCCGGGCCATCTCTTCGGCGTGCTCGGCCACTGAACCGGGCAGCATCTCCCGGATCTGCTCGACATCGGTGCGGCCGGATCTGAGCACCAGCCGCAGATGTGCCTCTTTGAAGCTGCGGGCCGCGACCGCACCCGAGTCGACCAGCTGTTGGCGCCAGGCCAACAACGGCGCCAGCCGCGGATCCGCGTCGTCGGAATCGTCGACGGGATACAGATCGGGCATCAGAACACCAAATCCCCGCCGGGCGGCCGTCGTGATCGCACCGGCAGCTCGAACAGCGCGAACTCCTGAGGTGTCAGGCCTTCGCGGGCCTGCACAGCAGAAACGCTACCGCAGGTGCCCCCTGCTCACCGCCACATGGTGGGTCGCCGGCCCACGAAACTGCGGCGCGCTTGATCAGGCGTACGACAGCACCCACTCCCCCGGCTTCGATGCGCACCCCGACTCCGCCGGGCCCGCGGGCGGCGGACCGGCCGCACCATATTGCTCTCAACGTCAAAAATGTCGGCTCGCGGGCGAACTTCACCGCAGACGGTAACGATGGCAAATGAACGTCGCGACACCACAACAGCCTTGGCGCCGACGTTGGCCGTAAATTGACGGACCTCACCATTTATTCATTCGAATGCCATGAGCTTGACGCATACGCTGCGGTCAATTTTTTTGGCGCGGCCCCGAATGCTCCGACGTTAATCCCCCACGTCGCAACAACTCTCGCCTGTCACATTTCAGCAAATTTGACATTGATCAAAAGCCAAGTGCGCCTTGGGCATACCGTCGGCTTTCCGCCTGATCCCGCGCTTTACCGGCGCTCAGTTATGCCAATATTGTTTGCGGAACACAACAGCGGAGCCTTTTGGGGGTGGCGCCATGACGCTTGGGCAGGTATTCGACAAACGCCACAATGCCCTCACCGCCTGGCGCCTGGTTCTCGCAATTGGCGTGGTTTTCTGGCACTCCTGGCCTCTCACCGGGCGAGAGATCGACAATGTCCCGCTAACCCGCTTGCTCAGCGACATGTTTGCCGACGGATTCTTTGTCATTTCCGGGTTCTTGATCACTGCGGCCTGGATTCGCCGGCCCCACCTGAAAGAGTATTGGGCGTCGCGGTTCTTACGGATCTTCCCGGGACTCTGGGTGTGCCTGATGATCGTCGCGTTCGTCATCGCGCCGATCGCGGCCAAGATTCAAGACAGTTCGTTGACGCTGTCCTCCCAGATCGCGTATGTGGTCAACAACGGCCTGCTCAACGTCGCGTACGGCGGCATCGACGGGACCCCCACGGACGTTCCCTTCCCCGGCATCTGGGACGGATCGATCTGGACGTTGTTCTTCGTTCTGCTGTGTGACGTCTTGGTGTCGGTGGTCGGGTTTCTCGGATTGCTGAAGCGGCGCTGGACCATCCCGACGATGTTCGTGCTGGCGCTCTGTTGGTCGGCCTACGTCTCCTACACGCCGCCGGGCTACAGCATGGCGCAGATGCTGGCCCGATTCGCGGTGGTCTTCCTCGCGGGCGCCATGTTTTACCAGTACCAGGACAAGATTCCGGCCCGGTGGTCATTGGTCGCGCTCAGCGTTGTCCTTGTCGCGGCCTCCGGGTTCATCCAGAACTACCGGATGTTGGGCGTCTTACCGCTGGCCTACGCGATCATCGTTTCGGGCGCACTGATCCGGAAATCGCGTCTGCGCAACGATTTCTCCTACGGCGTGTACATCTATGCGTTCCCGGTCCAACAATTGCTGGCCGTGTGCGGGCTGGCGCCTCTGAACCCATTTCTGTTCTTCGTCCTCGCCACAGCCGCCGTGCTGCCGATCGCCGCCCTGAGTTGGTTCGTGGTGGAAAAACGAGCGTCAGCGCTGAAAGCCCGTATTTTCAAGCAGGCCGCCAAAAAGCCGGCCGAAAATACCGTCGCCGAAGCGCAGACGCCGGTGGCGACGCCGCGGAATTAGCGTGCGCCCGCCGAGCTTCAGATCAGCCCGGAGCCCTTCACCGTCTGCCAGATACCGATCAGGGTGAACAGCACCGCCAACACCAACAGCCGGTGTTTCCTCGACCATTCGTGCAACGGTTCGAGAAGAGCGGCGGTGCGGGCCGGTGAAACCACGTAGCTGAGCAACGCGATCTCGAACACGATCAGCATCGCGAACACGAACACCACACTGGCCACCACCTGGGTACCGATCGCGGCCCCCGACCCGGCGATCAGCGTGGCCACCAACAACACCAGCGGCGGCGGCGCGATATATCCCATGCCGAATACCAGACCGATCCACAGCGCGCCGTTCTCCCAGGCCTCGTGCAAGCGGTGGAACAGCCGCCGGAGCGGGTCGTAGAAGCGCGACCACGCGGTGCGGATACGGCCCGGCGCCGGCCGCTCACGCTCGGGCTCGCCGTCGAGCACCAACGTCGACGAATGCCCCTGCGGGCCAGCCGGGACCGTCTGCTCGACCCGCTTCTTCTGCCGGATCCGCATGACCAACAACGCCGCGATCACCAACCAGGCGATACCCATGCACAGCTGCAGGGGCTGGATCCCCGACGTGGGGCTCGGATTGACCAGGTCCTGGGCCGCCGAGGCGAATGACGGAACAGCGTGAAGCACCAGCACCGGTACCACGAAGGCCGGCACATTGACGATCATCGCGCCGATCCAGAACGCCAGCAGGTTCGACAGCGGCCGGGGCCGCGAGATCACCAGCAGGATGAAGCCGAGCAGTACCGGGTTGAGTGACACGAAAAGTGCCATGCTCAAAATGTCGCCCCACATTATCGGCCCTACAACATCCCGAGCAACTGCAGGTCAGTTACGTATTTGACGATGACCTCCGGCGTCACATGGGGAATGTCGTTTGCCGCACCGACTTTCGCCTCCCGCACCGCAGCGTGGAACCGGTCGGCAGGAGCGTAGGAGCCCAGCGTCGGCTCCGGTGGCTGCAACTCCCCGGCATGCTGCTTCAGCAGCGTCAGCATCTGCAACACCGAGTTCTGGCGCTGCCGTTCCGGCAGGTCCTGCAACCGGGTTTCGAACTGGCGCAACCACTCTGAGAAGTCGTCGATGCGCGTGATCGGATAGCCCGCCTCGATCAGCCAGTCGATATAGGTGTCGATCCCGACGCCGTCATCGTGCGGATTCATCACGTGGTAGGTCTCGAAATCGGCTGTCGCCGAACGCGCCACCTGCCAACCCAGCGTGGTGATGGCCTCCGCGACGAAGTCCACCGGCAGCCCGTCGAAGTGCGCGCGCTGCCGCTCGCCATCGTGGCCGAGTCGGTAGAAGGACTTCGGCGCCACACCGGTGGCCACGATGCTCAACACCATGCGGCTGACGGTGTCGGCCACATTGAGCTGCCCGGGGTAGGTCGTCTCGGTCAGGATCATGCCCGAGCGGAACACCGCGACCGGCAACCCGCACAGATCGTGGGCCTCACGCAGCAACACCTCACCGGCCCACTTGCTGTTGCCGTAGCCGTTGGCGTAGCCGGCGTCGACCGTACGGGTCGCGCTGATCTCGCGGATGTCGGCGTCCTCGGTGAACTTCGACGGCTCGATCTGGCGGCCCACGTCGGATGTGGAGATGTAGTTGTACGGCTTGAGCTTGGCGGTCAGGGCGAAGCGGATCAGCTCGGCGGTGCCGACGACGTTCGGACCGAACAGCTCGCTGTAGGGCAGCACGCTGTTGACGAACGCTGCCGAGTCGACGATGAGATCGACGCTCTCGGCCAGCCGGCGCCACCGCTGCGGGTCGAGTCCGAAGTCGGGTTCGCCCTTGTCTCCGGCGACGACCTCGAGCCGTTCGGCGGCCAGTTCCCGGAACCGGCGTTGCAGCACCGGGTCGGTGTCGAACGTGGCCTCCAACCGGCGGCGGGCGTCCTCGTCGGACTTGCCGCGCACCAGGCAGATCACCTTGTCGTCGACGCGGCGCAGCCGCTGCAGCCAGTCCAGCAGCAGGTACCGGCCGAGGAAGCCGGTGGCCCCGGTCAACAGGACCGTCTGCACGTTGCCGTCCGGCCGCGGCAGGACGCGGGCCGTGCGCAGGGTGGCCGAGTCGATGAACTTGTCCAGCGTCAGGTCACGGGCATGCACCTCGATGGCGTTGTGGCCGTGCACCGAGGCGAAGCTGACGCCGCTGGGGCTCTGGGTGTCGAAGGCGGTCTCGCTGTCGAGCTGCAGGCTCAGGCCGGCCACCGTCGGCGTCTCGAACAAGGTGCGCACGGCGAGGTCCACCTCGAGCGTGGTGTTGACCGCCGCGATCACCCGCATCGCGGAGATCGAATCGCCACCCAGGTCGAAGAAGGACTCGTCGACCCCGACCCGGTCCATACCGAGGACCTGGGCGTAGATGCCGGCGATCTTTTCCTCGACGGCGTTGGACGGCGCGCGGTAGCGCGCGGCGTCCTGGTAATTCGGCGCCGGCAGCGCACGACGGTCCAGCTTGCCGTTGACCGTCAGCGGCAGAACGTCGAGGACGACGATCGTCGACGGCACCATGTAGGCCGGCAGCCGCACGCCCAACTCCTTGCGCAGCTGGGTCGGATCGCCGTGGCCGGTCACATAACCGACCAGCCTCTTGTCGCCGGGACGGTCCTCGCGGGCGATCACCGCGGCCTGGTTCACCCCGTCGAGTTCGGCCAGCGCCGCCTGGATCTCCCCCAGCTCGATGCGGTAACCGCGGATCTTGACCTGCTCATCGGCACGGCCCAGATACTGCAGTTGCCCGTCCTCGCCCCACTTGACCAGATCACCGGTGCGGTACATCACCTGTCCGGCAGCGTCGGGTCCGCCGAACGGGCAGGCGACGAACCGCGACGCGGTCAGCCCGGCACGGTGCAGATAGCCGACGGCGACGCCGCGGCCGGCCAGGTAGAGCTCGCCGACCACGCCGGCAGAGACCGGACGCAGCCACTCATCGAGGACGAACGCCGCGCCCGAGGGCACCGGCGCACCGATCGGGACGACGGCCCCGGCCCGCTGCGTCTTCTGCAGCGGCGCGCTCATCGTGCCGTAGATCGTGGCTTCGGTCGGCCCGTAGGCGTTGATCATCACCCGACCGGGTGCCCACCGATCCACCACTTCGCTCGGGCAGGCCTCACCGGCCACCACCAGCGTGGTGTTCTCCAGGCCCTCGGGCGAGAGCATCCCGACCGCCGACGGGGTCTGGTAGAGCACGCTGACCTTCTCGGCGACCAACAGATCGTGCAGGTCGTCCGGTGAGCCGGCCACCGACTCGGGGACGACCACCAGCTGCGACCCGTGCAGCAGGGCGCCCCAGATCTCCCACACCGAGACGTCGAAAACGAGTGAATGCCATTGCGACCACACCTGTCCCGGGCCTGCGGGCAGGTCGGGGTGCAGCTGCTGGAGCACCTGCGTCACGTTGCCGTGGGTGACGGCCACACCCTTGGGCGTGCCGGTGGTACCCGAGGTGTAGATCAGGTACGCGATGTCGTCGGCCGACGGCGGCAACAGGTCGGCGGTGGGATAGATCAGACCGGCGGATTCCACAGCCGGATCGTCGACCTCGACGATCTGTACGTCGGTCCCGTCGAGGCGGGAACGTAGTTCGGCGGTCGTGATGGCGACGATCGGCGCGGCATCGGCGAGCATGAACTCCAAACGCGTGGCGGGCACGGCCGGGTCGATCGGCAGGTAGGCCGCCCCGGTCTTGAGCACCGCCAGGATCGCCACGATCGCCCGGTCGGAGCGCGGCGCCAGCAGGGCCACGGTCTGTCCCGGCCCGGCACCCATGAGCGCCAACAGATTTGCCAGCCGGCGCGCGTCCTCGTCGAGCTCGTCGTACGTCAGCGTGCAATCGCCGAACGTGAGCGCGGGCGCACCCGGGTCACGGTCCACCTGCCGGCTGAACATCTCCGGGATCGAGATCGGTTCGGCCACCGGTTGGTCGAGGATGCCGCGGTTGCTCCACTCGTCGAGCCGGTCATGTTCGGCTGCCTCGAGCACGTCCATCGAGGAGAGACGGCGCGTCGGGTCGGTGGTCATGTCCACCAGCAGCCGCTGGAACCGCTCCACCAGGCCGTCGATCACGGCGACGCTGAACACGTCGCTGTCGAACTCCAGCCGCAGGCCCAGCTCGTGGCCCGGCAGGGCCATCACCGACAGCGGGTAGTGGTTGTACTCGCGGTTGTTGAACTCCGTGACCGCCAACTCCTGCACACCCATGAACGCGCTGGTGTCGATCGGATAGCTCTCGTACAGGAAGAGCGTGTCGAACAGCTGCTCGTGACCGGAGAGGTGGTGAATGTCGGTGAGCGCCAGGTGTTCGTGCTCCAGGGTGTCGTTGTGAGCGCGCTGCAGCTGCTCGAGCAACTCGGCCACCGTCGTGGTGGCGGTGGTGCGGGCCCGCACCGGAACCGTGTTGATCAGCAGGCCCACCATCGAATCCGCGCCGGGCAGGTCGGTGGGCCGACCCGAGACGGCGGTACCGAAGGCGACGTCGTGCTGACCGGTCAACCACATCAGCAGCTGGGCCCAGGCGGCCTGCAGCACGGTGGCCACCGTGGTGTGCTGTGACCGCGCGAGCTCACCGAGTGCCCGGGTGGTCTCGGCCGATACCCGGTAGGTCTCGATGCCGCGGGGGCCGGGCTCGACCGGCGGCGCGACCAGCGTCGGAGTTTCGAATCCCGCCAACAGGTTTCGCCACGCCACCTCGGCCGCGGGACGATCCTGGCGGGCCAGCCAGTCGACGAAGTTCCGGTACGACGCCGGTGCGGGCAACCGCTGGCCGAAGTAGCTGGCGAAGATCTCCTGCAACAGGATCGGCAGCGACCAGCCGTCGATCACGATGTGGTGGAACGTCAACACGAACCGGTGTTCGTTGCCCGAGGTGCGGATCAGCGCGGCCCGGAACGTCGGCCGCTCGGCCAGGTCGCACACGGCCCCACGCTCGGCGTCGCAGAGCTGCCGTACCTCCTCGTCGGGGCTCTGGTCGTCCCCGCGCAGATCCAGGTAGCGCCAGGCCATCACCGGATCCGCCGGGATCACCTGCACGGGATCACCGAACTGCCCGCAGAAGCGGGCCGCCAGGTTGGGATGGCGAGCCACGACGGTGTGCAGTGCATCGCGTAGCCGGTGCTGGTCCACCACACCGGTCACGGTGATGTCGAGCTGCACCGCGTAGACATCGTCGTGGGCCCCTTCACCGCGGGCGAAGGTGGAGTGGAACAGCAGCCCCTGCTGCACCGGAGTCAGCGGCAGCACGTCGGCGACGGCGAATTGCTGCTGCAGCTCGTCGATCTGGTGTTGGGTAAGCCGGGCCGGAAGCACATCCGACGGGGTCAACCCGCCGCCGCCGGAACGCACGTGGGCGCAGATCCCCTTCAGCGCCTCGAACCACAACCGGCTGATCCGGTCCACCTGGTCCGGACCGAGCACCGAGGGCGCCCAGGTCCACGCGGCCTGCAGGCACGGGCCGGCGTCGGTATCCATGGTGCCGGCGTTGAGTTCCACGGTGTGCATCAACGGCATGGCCACGGCCGAGGCCGCCCCGGTGGCCGACAATGCGTCCTGGTCGATGCGCCACAGCTCGTCGGACAGGTCGCCCACGCCCGCGCCGAGGCGGCCGAGGTAGTTGAACCCGATCGTCGGGTCCGGTCCGTCCAGCTCGACGTCGTCGTTGAGGTAGCGCAGCATCCCGTAGGTCAGGTCGTCGGGCAGGGCGCGCAACTGTTCTTTCGCCGCCTTCAGGACGGGTCCCAGTTCGGCCTCGCCGGAAATCACCTGTTCCCAGGGCAATTCGGCCATCTGCAGCGCCACCGGGTATTTGGTGGTGAACCAACCCACGGTGCGGGACAGATCGACGTCGGCGGTGTCCTGTCCCCCGATGTCCTCGTTGCGGCCGTGCCCCTCCACGTCGAAACTGATCGGCCTGTTGCCGGTTCCCAGGTATTCGGCCCACGCCAGGCCGAACGCGATCAGCAGGATGTCCTGGACCCCGGCGTGGAATGCCGCGGGCACCTCGCCCAGCAGCTGCCGGGTGGTCTCGACGTCCAACTCCAAAGACAGCTGACCGGCGTTGGCATAGGTGTCCACCTCGGGCCGCAGCGCCGGCAACGCCTGGGGCACCGCACTCACCGCACGCCAGGCGTCGACGTGCCGGACCACGTCCGCGTCCGCGGCGTGCTCGGTCAGCAGGTGCGACCACCGGGCAAAGGACGTCCCGCCGGCCGGTAGCTGCACCGGTTGTCCGGTGTGATGCTGCGCCCAGGAAATGTTCAAGTCTTCCAACAGGATTCGCCACGACACGCCGTCGACCGCCAGGTGGTGGATCATCAGCACCAGCTGGCTGGTGGCAGGCACCCACAGGGCGCGCAGGAGCGAGCCCGCGGACGGATCCAGATGCGTCAACGCCGTCACCAACGCCTCGTCGGACAGTCCCTCGACGACCGACAGGCAGTCACGGGCATTCACCGCACCCGGGTCGGGCACGTTCAGCGACCACTCACCCTCGGCACCGGTCTCGGCGCGCATCCGAAGGGTGGCGTGCCGATCGAGCAGTGCCTGCACCAAGACCACCACGTCGGCCTCGGTGGCGCCGTCGGGCGCCTGCAGCACCACCGTCTGGTTGAACTGGTCCACCGGGCCGGGCACTTCGCGCAGCCACCGCATGATGGGCGTGGGCGACACCGGGCCGGTGCCTTCGTCCACCACGGCGTTCTCCGGATCGGCGAAACCCGCCACCCGCGCGACACCGGCCACGGTCTGCTCGACGAAGATGTCACGCGGCCGGCACCGCACACCGGCCGCCCGGGCCCGCGCCACCACCTGCATCGACAGGATGCTGTCGCCGCCCAGATCGAGAAATGAGTCGTCGACGCCGACCTTGTCCACGCCCAGCACCTGGGCGTAGATGTCGGCGAGGATCTCCTCCACGGGGGTGCTCGGTGCGCGGTAACCGTTTTCGGCACTGCGGTATTCGGGCGCCGGTAGGGCGCGCTTGTCGAGCTTGCCGTTCACGGTCAGCGGGAACGCGTCGACCACCACCACCGCGGCGGGCACCATGTAGGCCGGCAGCCGCTTGGCCAGCGCCGCACGCATGTGAACCGGATCGGCGTTGCCGGTGACATACCCGACCAGCCGTTTGTCACCGGGACGGTCCTCACGGGCGATCACGACGGCCTGGGTCACCCCGTCCAGCCCGGCCAGGGCGGCCTGCACCTCGCCCAGTTCGATGCGGTAACCGCGGATCTTCACCTGCTCGTCGGCCCGGCCCAGATACTGCAGCTGTCCGTCCTCGCCCCACTTGACCAGATCACCGGTGCGGTACATGACCGACCCGGGGGCGTCGTCCCCGCCGAACGGGCACGCCACGAACCGGGAGGCGGTGAGCCCCGCCCGACGCGCATAACCGACGGCCACGCCGGCACCGGCGATGTACAGCTCACCGACCACGCCCTCGGGGGCAGGCCGAAGCCACTGGTCGAGCACGAACAACGCCGCGCCGGGGACGGGTGAGCCGATCGGCACGATCCCGCCGCCCTCACCCGACGCCGTCAGCGGCGCGCTCATCGCCGCGTAAACCGTTGCCTCCGTGGGACCGTAGGCGTTGATCATCACCCGGCCCGGCGCCCAGCGCTGTACCAATTCGGTGGGGCAGGCCTCGCCGGCGACCACCAGTGTCGTGGACTCCAACCGCTCCGGCGACAGCATGCCCGCCGCCGAGGGGGTCAGGCACAGCACACTGACCTTCTCGGTCAGAAGCAGGTTGTGCAGGTCATCGGGTGAACTGGCGGCGGCCTCGGGTACGACCACCAGTCGTCCACCGTGCAGTAGCGCGCCCCAGATCTCCCACACCGAGACGTCGAAGACGAGCGAATGCCATTGCGACCAGGCCTGACCCGGCCCGGGGGGCAGGTCGGCGTGCAGGCGCTCCACCAGTGAGGTCACGTTGCGATGGGTCACCGCAACAGCTTTCGGCACACCGGTGGTTCCCGACGTGTAGGTCATGTAGGCGAGATCTTCGGGCCGGGGTCCCGGCAGAGCAGTGCTCGACTGGGTGTCCACCTCGGGGTCGTCGACGCCGATCACCGCCACTGCAGAGTCGTCGAGACGGTTGCGCAGATCCGCCGTGGTGACCGCGGCGATGGGCGCCGCGTCGGTGAGCATGAACGCGATTCGCTCATCGGGATGCGCCGGATCGACGGGCAGGTAGGCGGCCCCGGTCTTGAGCACCGCCAGGATCGACACAATGGCCTCGCCCGAGCGCGGAATCAGCATGGCGACGGTCTCCCCCGGACCGGCGCCATGCGCGGCCAGCACGTGCGCCAACCGATTCGAGGCCTCGTCGAGTTCGCGATAGCTCCAGGACCGCTCGCCGCAGACCAGCGCCATCGATTCCGGGGTCCGCTCCACCTGGGCGCTGAACAACGCCGGAACCGTGACCGGATCCGACGCGGGGTGGCCCAAGACCGCCCGATTGCCCCACTCGTCGAGCCGATCATGTTCGTTGTCGTCGAGAAGATCGAAGGACAACAGTGTTCGACTGGAATCGATGCTCATGACTGCCCCCTCGTGTCTGCGGTCATGGCTTCGAGTACCCGCCTGAACCGCGTGACCAACCTTGCGATTCGGACCGAATCGAAGATGTCGGAATCGAATTCGACACGTAAGCCCAGTTCATGGCCGGGTACGGCCTGTACCGAAAGCGGGTAGTGGTTGTACTCGCGATTGGTGAAATGGGTGATCGCCAGATCATTGACGCCCGACAGGGCGGCCGTGTCGATCGGATAATTTTCGTAGACGAACATCGTGTCGAACAACTGGTCGTGACCGGTCACCCGGTGAATCTCGTTGAGCGCCAAGTGCTGATGATCCAGAGTTTCGCTGTACGCGCCCTGGAGTTGATCCAGCAAACTTGCGATCGTGGTGGCCGGGGTGAACGTGGCCCGCACCGGCACGGTGTTGATCAGCAGGCCGACCATCGACTCGGCGCCGGGAAGGTCGGTCGGGCGCCCCGACACCGCGGTGCCGAAAGCGACGTCGCGCTGGCCGGTCAGCCACATCAGCAGCTGCGCCCAGGCCCCCTGCAGCACCGTGCTGACGGTGGTGTGACAGGTACGGGCCAATTCGCCCAGGGCCTTGGTGGTCTCGGCCGACAGCTGGAACGACTCGACCCCGCGGCGCCCCAGTGCGATCCGGGCCGGCGGCCCGACCAGCGTCGGGGTGTCGAAGCCCGCGAATACCTGGCGCCACGCGTCCTGCGCTGCGCTGACGTCCTGGTCAGCCAGCCAGGTGACGAATCGCCGGTACGGAACGGGTGCCGGCAGCCGGCCACCGAAATAGCCGGCGAAGATCTCCTGCAACAGAATCGGTTTGGACCAACCGTCGAGCACGATGTGGTGGTTGGTGAGCACGAACCGGTGTTGATTGTCGCCGGTACGGATCAGCGCCGCACGGAACGGCGGCTGATCACCCAGCCCGCCGACCGCGGTCCGTTCGGCGGCGCTGAACTGCTCGATCTGGGATTCCACGTCACTTTCCGGCACACCGGTCAGGTCCAGGTACTGCCAGGCGAGCACCGGCTCGGCCGGCAACACCTGCACCGGCACACCGAAGTCCTCGACAAAGTGGGCGACGATGTTCGGACGACGCCTGATCACGTCCTGCACCGCGTCGCGCAACCGGTCGGCGTCCAACGGGCCGGCCACCGTGATGTCGAGTTGCACCGAGTACAGGTCGTCACCGCCCTGCCCGGAACCGGTGTGGAACAGCAGACCCTGCTGCAGCGGGGTCAGCGGCAGCACGTCGGCGACGGCGCATTGCTGTTGCAGCTCATCGAGCTGCGGTTGCGACAAGTGCGCCGGCGCAATGTCGGACGGGGTCAGCCCGCCGCCACCGGCGCGGACGTGCGCACAGATCCCGGCCAGCGCCTCGAACCACAGCCGGCTGAGCCGGCCGACCTGGTCGGCGTCCAGGGCCGAGGTGGCCCACGTCCAGGTGGCGTGCAGCCGCGGACCGTCCTCGGTTCCGTTCGCGGCGTCGATCGTGCCGGCGTTGAGTTCCACCGTGTGCCCCAGCGGCGTCGGCACCGCCGAGGCCGTCGCGGTGACCGAGACCGCGTCCTGATCGATCCGCCACAGCTCGTCGGACAGTTCACCGGCACCCGCACCGAGGCGGCCCAGATAGTTGAAGCCGAAGGCCGGGTCCGGACCCTCCAGACCGACCTCGGGATTCAGGTACCGCAGCAGCCCGTAGGTGATCCCGTCGGGCAGGGCCCGCAGCCGTTCCTTGGCTTCCTTGATCACCGGTCCCAACGCGGAATCACCCGAAGTTACTGTGTCCCAGGTCAGTTCACCCGGCAGCAGCTCGACGGGATACTTGGCGGTGAACCACCCGACGGTGCGCGACAGGTCCATGTCGCCGGCGAGTTCCTCGTCGCGGCCGTGACTCTCGACGTCGACGGCGATCGGATTACCTGCCGTGCCGAGGAATTCCGCGGCCGCCAGACCGAACGCGATCAGCAGAATGTCCTGCACGCCGGCGTGGAACGCGGCCGGGACCGCACCGAGCAACTGACGGGTGGACTCGACGTCCAACTCCACCGACAACTGCCCGGCGTTGGCGTAGGTGTCCACCGCCGGTTGCACGGCCGGCAGCGCCGCGGGCACCGAGGCCACCTGCCGCCACGTGTCCGCAAGGGCGACCACCGCCGGCTTGTGTGCGTACTCGTTGAGCACCGAGGACCAGCGCGCAAAGGACGTGCCCACGGCCGGCAACTCGATCGCCTGCCCGCTGCGGTGCTGCGCCCAGGCGATGTTCAAGTCCTCCAACAGGATCCGCCACGACACCGCATCCACGGCCAGGTGGTGGATCATCAGGACCAGTGCACCGGTGTGGGGCACCCACAGTGCGCTGACCATCTCGCCGGCGGCGGGATTCAGGCGGGACCGCGCTGCGATCAAGGCCTCGTTCGACAACTCGTCGACGATGTGCACGTAGGCACCGGCATCCACCGTGCCCGGCTCCGGCACCGCGAACGACCATGTGCCATCCGGGCCGGCTTCCGCGGTCAACCGCAACATCGCGTGCCGGTCCAACAGGGCCTGCAGCACGATCACCACGTCGCTCTCGGTCACCCCGTCGGGTGCCCGCAGCACCACCGCCTGGTTGAACTCGTCTGCGGACGCGTCGAGTTCGTGCAACCAGCGCATGATCGGCGTCGCCGGCACCGGGCCGATCCCCTCGTCGGCCACCGTGGTCTGGCCGTCGGCGGAGACCACGACCTGTGCCAACCGGGCCACCGTCTGCTCGACGAAGACGTCGCGCGGTCGGCACACCAGACCCGCGGCCCGGGCGCGCGCCACCACCTGCATCGACGAGATGCTGTCTCCGCCGAGGTCGAAGAACGAATCGTCCACGCCGACCCGCTCGACCCCGAGCACCTGGGCGTAGATGCCCGCCAGGATCTGCTCGACGGCATCGTGCGGTGCCCGGTACTGATCGGCATCCTGGTATTCCGGCGCGGGCAGGGCCCGCGTGTCGAGCTTTCCGTTCACGGTGAGCGGCAAGGTGTCCAGCACCACCACCGCGGTCGGCACCATGTACGTCGGCAGGCGTTCGGCGAGCGCGGTGCGGGCGGCGGACGGATCGACCGATCCGGTGACGTAACCGACGAGGCGTTTGTCGCCTGGACGATCCTCACGGGCGATCACGGCCGCGTGCTCGACACCGTCGACGACGGCCAGCGCAGCCTGCACCTCACCGAGTTCGATGCGGTAGCCGCGGATCTTGACCTGCTTGTCGGCGCGTCCCTCGTACCGGAGTTCGCCGTCGGTCCCCCACCGCACGAGATCGCCGGTGCGGTACATCCGTTGGCCGGGTTCTCCGTACGGGCACGCCACGAACCGCGTCGACGAGAGATCCGGACGGCCCACGTAGCCGACCGCCAATCCGGCGCCGGCCACATACAGTTCGCCGACCACGCCGACCGGGACCTGACGCATCCACTCGTCCAGCACGAAGAACGCCAGATGGCCCAACGGCACCCCGATCGGACTGGAGTTGCTGTCGAGGTCGGCGCCGGTGATCTCGCGGTACGAGGCATGCACCGTGGTCTCGGTGATCCCGTACATGTTGATCAACCGCGGTGAATTCGGGTGGTTGCGCATCCAGCCGGAAAGCCGCTGTGGCTCAAGTGCTTCACCGCCGAACACGACAGTCTCCAGGGCGACCTGCCGGCCCACCTCCGGCGCCAGCGTGTCGGCGGTCTGCAACGCATAGAAGGCCGACGGGGTCTGGCTCAGGACGTTGACCTGCTCGTCGACCAAGAGGGCATGCAGGTCTTCGGGCGAGCGGACCACCGCATCCGGTACGACCAGCAGCCGTCCACCGCTGAGCAGCGGTCCCCAGATCTCCCAGACCGAGTAGTCGAAGGCCAGCGAATGGCACTGGGTCCAGACCCGGCCGACGGCCAGTTCGACGCCGAGCGTGTCGAGCAGTGTGGCGACGTTGCGGTGAGTTATCGCCACGCCCTTGGGCATTCCGGTGGTGCCGGATGTGTAGATGATGTACGCGACGTCGCCGGCTTCAACGGTGGCCGGTAGGTCGGTTGCGGGCTGCGCGCCAATCGACGCGTCGTCGATGTCGACGATCGGCACGCCGGACGGCTCCAGCCGGTGGCGCAACTCGGCGGTGGTGAGCGCAACCACCGGTTCCGCGTCGGCCAGGACGAATTCGATACGGGCGTCGGGGTGCGCCGGGTCGATCGGCACGTAGGCCGCCCCGGTTTTCGCCACGGCCAGGATCGCGGTGATGGCCTCGGCGTTGCGTGGCAGCAGCATCGCCACCCGCCGGCCCGGGGCGGCGCCCCGAGCAGACAGCACCTGCGCCAACCGGTTCGACGCCTCGTCGAGTTCGCCGTAGGTGATCGACCGGCCGTCGTCGGTGAGCGCCACCGCTTCCCGATCGCGGGCCACCTGGGCGGCGAAGAGTTCCGGAATGGACCGGACCGCCCGGGCCGGTGCGGCCAGCGCTGCACGGTTACCCCAGTTGTGCAGCCGGTCGTGCTCGTCGGCACCGAGCAGATCGATCGACGAGACCCGGCGGGCCGGATCGGCGGCCATGACCGCCAGCACCTGCTGCATCCGATTGGCCAGCGCCGCAATGTCGGTCGTGTCGAAGACCTCGCTGTCGAACTCGATGCGCAAGCCCAGCTCGTCACCGGGCATCGCCACCATCGACAGCGGGTAGTGGTTGTATTCGCGACTGGCGAAGTCGGTGATACCCAGCTCCTGCGCACCCAGGAGGGCCGCGGTGTCCACCGGGTAGTTCTCGTAGACGAACAGGGTGTCGAACAACCGGTCATGTCCGCTGGCGCGGTGAATCTCGGCCAGTGCCAGGTGTTCGTGTTCGACGGTGTCGTTGTGGACCCGCTGCAGTTGGTCCAGCAGCTCCGCCACGGTGGTGTCCGCAGCGATCTTTGCCCGCACCGGCACAGTGTTGATCAGCAGGCCCACAATCGATTCCGCGCCGGGCAGATCCACCGGCCGGCCCGATACCGCAGTACCGAACACCACGTCACGATGGCCGGTCTGGGCCATCAGCACCTGGGCCCAGGCAGCCTGCAACACCGTGTTGATCGTGGTGTGCTGAGCGCGGGCCAGCTCGGCCAGTGCACCGGTGATCTCGGCCGGGAGTCGATAGGACTCGACGCCGCGCTGCCCGGCCGGTGTCGGCGGGCCGACGAGCGTCGGGTTCTCGAAACCGTCCAGTACCTCCCGCCACACCGCCTGCGCCGCAGCATGATCCTGATCGGTCAACCAGCGCACGAAGTTGCGGAACGGCACCGGTGCCGGCAGCCGGTGCCCGTGGTAGCGGGCGAAGATCTCCTGCAGCAGGATCGGCAGTGACCACCCGTCGATCACGATGTGGTGGATGGTCAGCATCAGGCGGTGCCGGGCGTCGCCGGTACGGAGAAGCGCAACCCGGAACGTGGGCGCACCGGCCAGGTCGCAGACGGCGCGGCGTTCGGCCGCGCCCAACTGTTCGACCCGCTCGTCACCGTAAAGTGCGGTGTCAGAATGGGTTTCGGCCCGCAGGTCGACGTACTGCCAGGCGATCGTCGGATCGGCCGGAAGCACCTGCACCGGCTCACCGAACTGCTCACTGAACCGGGCGGCGAGATTGGGATGGCGGGCGATGACGTCCTCGACCGCATCGCGCAGCCGGTTGGGGTCGAGTTCACCGGTCACGGTGACGCCGAGTTGGACCGCGTAGACGTCCTCGGCGATCCCGTCGGCCGCGTCCTGCGCGAAGGCGGACTGGAACAGCAGACCCTGCTGCAGCGGGGTGAGCGGCAGGACATCGGCGATCCGGTACCGCTCGGTGAGCTCGTCGATCTGCTGCTGCGTCAGGCGCACCGGGGCGACATCCGACGGGGTGAGGCCGCCGCCGCCAGACTGCACGTGGGCGCAGATACCGGCCAGCGCCTCGAACCACAGCGCACTGAGCCGTTCCACCTGGTCGCGACCGAGCACCGAGGGCGCCCAGGTCCAATTGGCCTGCAACCGGGGCCCGGCGCCGGCATCCTCCAGGGTTCCGGCGTTGATCTCGAGGCTGTGGGCCAGCGCCATCGGTATCGCAGCTGCCGCGTCGGTCATCGGCAGGCTGTCCTGGCTGATCCGCCACAGGTCCTCGGAGAGTTCGGCCGCGCCCGCGCCGAGGCGGCCGAGATAGTTGAAGCCGATGGTCGGGTCATCACCGCCCAGATCGACATCCGGATTGAGATAGCGCAGTAGTCCGTAGGTCATGCCGTCGGGCACCGCGCGCAGTTGTTCCTTGGCCGCCTTGATCACTGGACCGAGCGCGGCACCGCCGCCGGCAACATGCACCCAGGTCAGTCCGCCCACCGCCAGGGCCACGGGGTATTTGGTGGTGAACCAGCCCACGGTCCGGGACAGGTCGATATCGGAGATCCGGTCGATCCCGAGGAGGTCTTCACTGCGGCCGTGCCCTTCGACGTCGATGCCGATCGGCCCGCTGTCGGTACCGTCGCCGGCGAACTCCGACCAGGCCAGGCCGAACGCGATCAGCAGGATGTCTTGTATCCCAGCGTGAAACGCCGCCGGCACCTCGCCCAACAACATCTGGGTGGTGGCTTCGTCCAACGTCACCGACAACCGTCCCGCACCGGCATAGGTGTCCAGCTCCGGCTGTACGCGCGGCAACGTCGCCGGGGTCGCCGAGACCTTCCGCCAGGTGTCCGCGTGCCGAACCACGTCGGTGTCCCGGGCATGCTCGGCCAGCAACTCCGACCAGCGGGCGAACGATGTTCCGCCGGCCGGCAACGTGATCAGCTGGCCGCTGTGGTGCTGCGCCCAGGCGATGTTGAGGTCTTCCAACAGGATTCGCCACGAGACCCCGTCCACCGCCAGGTGCAGGATGACCAGGGCCAACTGGTTGGTGTCCTGCGCCCACACGGCGCTGACCATCGATCCGGCACCCGGGTCGAGCCGCGATCGTGCGTCCTGTACCGCCTGCTCGGACAATGTGCCGACCACCCGCAGGCATTCACGCGCGTCGACGGTGCCCTTGTCCGGGATGGACAACGACCAGTCGCCGCTGCTGTCGGTCTCGGCGCGCAACCGCAGCGTGGCATGTCGGTC
Source organism: Mycobacterium sp. E802 (assembly GCF_001666875.1). NCBI lineage: Bacteria > Bacillati > Actinomycetota > Actinomycetes > Mycobacteriales > Mycobacteriaceae > Mycobacterium > Mycobacterium sp. E802. The sequence goes on along the minus strand of NZ_LZJD01000159.1, from coordinate 25,801 downwards.
CAGTACCGCCTGCAGGATGGTGACCGCGTCGGCATGCGTCGCGGCCGCGGGAGCCTGAATCACCACCGTCTGGTTGAACAGGTCGGTGCGGCCCGGCATCTGCTGCAGCCACTGCATGATCGGTGTCGCGTTCACCGATCCGGTGCCTTCGTCGACGACGGCCGCCTGGCCGCCGGCGAGTTTGGCCACCCCGCCGAGCCGCGCCACCGTCTGTTCGACGAAGACGTCGCGCGGCCGGCACCACACGCCGGCCGCCCGGGCCCGCGCCACCACCTGCATCGACAAGATGCTGTCGCCACCGAGATCGAAGAACGAATCGTCCACGCCGACCTGCTCGACGCCCAGCACCTGGGCGTAGATGCCGGCCAGGATCTCCTCGACCGGGGTCCCCGGAGCGCGGTATTCGCGTGCGCCGCCGGTGTATTCGGGAGCCGGCAACGCGCGGGTGTCCAGCTTGTTGTTGGAGGTCAACGGCATCGCGTCGAGCACCACGACAGCGGCCGGCACCATGTAGGGCGGCAGCCGATCGGCGAGCTGCGCCCGGGCGTGGACCGGGTCTGCGGTGCCGGTGATGTAGCCGACGAGTCGCTTGTCGCCGGGGCGGTCCTCACGGGCGATCACCGCAGCATGGGTGACGCCGTCGACCCGGGCCAACGCGGAGCGCACCTCACCGAGCTCGATGCGGTAGCCACGGATCTTGACCTGCTCGTCGGCGCGGCCCAGATACTGCAGTTGTCCGTCGGCGCCCCAGCGCACCATGTCGCCGGTGCGGTACATCCGTTGTCCCGGTTCGCCGAACGGGCAGGCCACGAACCGCGACGCGGTCAGATCCGGCCTGCCGATGTATCCGCACGCCACCCCGTCGCCGGCGACGTAAAGCTCGCCGACCACGCCGGTCGGAACCGGTTGCATCCAGGAGTCGAGGACGAACAACGCCGCGCCGGGCACCGGCGAGCCGATCGGCACCACTTCCGATTCACCCGCCCCGGCCCGCAGCGGCGTACTCATCGACGCGCAGATCGTGGTCTCGGTGGGCCCGTAGGCGTTGAACATCACGCGGCCGTTGGCCGCCCAGCGGTCCACCACGTCGGTCGGGCAGGCCTCCCCGGCGACCACGAGCGTCGCGTGCTCGAGGCCTTGGGCCGGAAGCATCGCCACCGCCGACGGAGTCTGGGTGAACACCGTGATCTCTTCGTCGACCAGCAGGCGGTGAAAGTCTTCGGGTGAGCCGGCCACGGATTCGCCGACCACCACCAAGCGCCCGCCGCGCAGCAGCGCATGCCCGATCTCCCATACCGAGGCGTCGAAACCCAGGGAATGGCACAGGGGCCACACGCCGTGCCGCGGCAGGCTGGCATCCAGCGAGAGCATCAGCTGCGTGAGGTTGTGGTGGGTGACCGCGACGCCCTTGGGGGCTCCCGTGGTACCCGAGGTGTAGATGACGTACGCGATCTCGTCGGGCACGGGCGCAGGCGGGGCGGTGGTGGGCTGTTCGGCGATCTCGGGATCGCCGAAGTCGATGATCGGGAGGTCGAAGCCGTCCAGCCGGGACCGCAACGCGGGCGTGGTGATCGCCGCGACGGGGCGGGCGTCGCCGAGGATGAACTCCAGCCGTGCCTGCGGCACCGCGGGATCGACGGGCAGATACGTGGCGCCGGATTTGAGGATTGCCAACATCCCGATCACCGCCGAAGCGGTGCGCTGTGAGAACAGCGCCACCCGCTGCCCCGGCCCGGCGCCGCGGGCGGACAGCACGTGGGCCAGCCGGTTGGACGCCTCGTCCAGTTCGCGGTAGGTCAGCGAGCGGCCCTCGAACGTCAGCGCCGGGGCGTCGGGAGCGGCGGCCACCTGGGTGGCGAACAGTTCCGGGATCGACACCTTCGCCGGGGCCGGCTGTGCGAGCACCGCCTGGTTGCCGAACTCCGCGAGCTCGGAGGTTTCCTTGCTGTCCAGCAGCTCCAGCGAGGACAGGGGCCGGTCCGGATCGGCCGCCATGGCATCGAGGACCCGTTGGATATGGGCGGCCAGCTCGGACACCTCGAAGTCCGCGAAGGGGCGGCCGGCGCCCGCGGTGCTCAGAAAGAGCTGATCGCTGGACCCGATGAAGAACAGGCCGAAGTGCCCCATCGGACCGTGATTGGTGTAGGAGACGGTCACCGGGGCGCCGGCCAGGTCGAGCGTGAGCCGGGCCGGGATGAAGTTGATGGCCACCCGATTGGAAACATGACGCCGTGCGCCGCCGTCCCCGTCCAGGGTGTGCACCGGGAAACGCTGGTGCTGCAGCAGTTCTCGCAGGCGTTCGTCGACGTGGCGGCAAAACTCGCCGACCGTCCAGTCCGGTGGGGACTTGAGCACCAGGGGCGCGACACCGGCGAGCATGGCCGGCAGTGTCTTGGTCACCGAGGTGACCCGGCGACTGACCGGGAAGTCCAGTGTGACCTCAGAGGCGTTGGCCGACCAGGCGCGGACCAGAAGTGCGCACGCCGCGGTGGTGACCGAATAGCGGCGGATCCGCAGATTCTTGGACAGTTCTTTTATGTGTCGAACCGCCACCTGATCCACTTCGACCGAAGCCGAGGGTGCGTAGGCGTCACGGCCGTTCTCCGAGCGCCGCAATCCCTGGTCGATCCCGCTCTCGGACGGGCGGTTGGTGCTCCAGTAGGCGCGATCGTCCTGGAAGTCCTGGGATGCTTCGTAATCCGCTTCGCAGTCGACCAGATCCTGTAGCGAGCCGAAGTAGGCCGGCGGTACCGGATCCCCGGAGACCAGCGCCGTGTAGATGGTCGCGATCCGGCGGCTGACCAGCGCCATGCCGATACCGTCTACCGAAATATGGTGGCCCAAACCGAATAGGAAGTACTCGTTCGGCTTGGTGCGGAACAACGCGAACGTCACCAACCGATCGGTGAGCGGCATCGGGGTGTGCTGAATGGCCGAGGCCAGTTCCAAGACCTTCTGAACGGGATCGGCACAGTCCCGCAGGTCGTGATACGTCAACTCCAGGTCTGAGTAGTCGACGGGCTTCTGGAGAACCTGACCGTCGACCTCGACAAAGGCAGCACGCGCCGGCTCGGCCTCACCGAGGGCCTGCCGAATCGCCTGCTCGAGGAGCCCGCGCTGAACCGCGCCGTCGATTCTCCCGAGCAGCCCGAGTTGCCACTCTGTCCCGGCGAGACCGCTTTCCTGCGAAAGCCAGATATCCAACTGCCCGCGGGAAAGCGGCAGTGCCCCGCCCTCAGATTCCATTATTCAACTTCTCCAGAGACCAATTAGCGCTGAATAGACCCGTCCTGCGCCAACCGCTCACGCAGGCTCTTCGGACGTATGTCTGCCCAATTCTGCTCAATGAACTCCAAACATGCAGAACGGTTCGCCTCGCCATAGACGACCTGCCACCCCGCAGGCACATCTGCAAAGCTCGGCCACAGGCTGTGCTGCTCCTCGTCATTGACCAGGACATAGAAGCTGCCGTTGTCGTCGTCGAATGGGTTGATGCTCACGTTTCTCCAGGTTGTTCAGCGGACTGCGCAAAGATATCGCAAACATACGGTAGGCCGCACAAGCGAGTTCCCGCTTTTGGTGAAGTCCAATCCGGGCCCCGGCTCAGCGAACTTCCCCTAGTTTTACTAGGCAGTTAACTGGACTTTCAAGATCAGGCGAATGTGTGAGGTCATCCCGATTTGACGTCGCCGTCACGCTATTGCGTATTTTCGCAGATTGTGAGTTTTGTGTGGTCTGGCTGTTGGCTAAGGAGATGGACAGTCTCAAATTGCCCTGAACTTCCCGCGATAGCAAATCTCGGCGGACAATCCCGTTTTACCACGCCCCGCGCGCGCCGAACGGTCGACACAATTCATTGATCGGCTACGAAATTAACTATTTGTCCGTCATGTGGCTGTTTGGCCAGTTCACCGCGCGGGGGAGGGACCTGTTCACCAATTGCTGAATCTGCAATAGCCGAGGCTGTCGAGAGTCGTTCGACGTCAAGGCATCTCAGCGAGCAGGGCCATCCTTCGCGACGGGACAACTTCAGCAACGAACGGTCGAGCCGCCAAACCCCTTCGGAAACTTAAACTTTGGCCGGTTTTCGCTGCATGCGGAAGTGAACGGGCATTCAACCGACGAGCAGCCGCCGGCAATCACCGTGCCGCCGACAGCAATGTCCGATCATGGGTTGCGCCGGGGCGCCGACGCGGCGTCGAACCGCTAGGGGCGCGACGGTGCGGATTCGTCTTCGGTGCCCCTCAGCGCCGAGGAACCGGACGGCATGAGCATCAGGAAGACCGGGAATTTCAGCTTGACGCCGCCCGCGACGGGCATCCGGATCGCGAAGGAAACGACTTCCAGCTCGAGGCGTTTGCCACGCTGAGTCTCCATCTCGAGGCGGCCGGGCAAGTGCCTGGGCGTTGCCAGCCAGCCAAGGCCGCGTTCGATCGACTCCAGCAGGTTCATGCCGCCACTATACCCACCGACGAGCTGCACAAACGCGGGACGCGAACACCGCGCCGATCATCTCCAGCCCTAATCCCGCTGCGTTACAGCGGTGTTCGAGCTGTCGGTGACGCGGGCCGTCACCGTTTGACAAAGGAGTACATGCGGTACACCGACGAGCCACCCGGGCGCAGATCTTCGCACGCTCTCCGGGCCGGCTCGAACTTACGGGCCAGCCATCGCAGTGGCACCGGGGTGGCGCGTTCGAAGACGTGCCGCCATTGCGCCAGGTTGTGCTCCATTCCCCGGACCACCTCGGCATTGATCGTGCGCTCCGAAAGCAGCTGCAGCGGCGAGGCTGCCAGTTCTGCCTCCCAGGTCGGGATCTCTGCCACCATGCGGACATCGGTGTAGAGGAAGTGCCCGCCCGGTCGTAGTACCCGCGTCACCTCATCGAGGAAGCGGGGGAAATGCGGGTACAGATGCGACGATTCGACGTTGATCACGGCGTCGAACGTGCCGTCGGCAAACGGAAGATCCTCGGCGTCTCCACGCCTGAACTCCAAATGAGGCACCTGGTGGCGCTTTTGGCAAAACGCAATCGCCTCCGGGTTGAGATCGATCCCCGTGTAGGACTGCGGAAGCAACGTGCGGGCCAGATAGGAGGCGCCCCCGCCATGGCCACACCCCACCTCCAGCACCCGCGCTCCGGCGAGCTCTGCCTGGGTCGCGGTCGCGTGGTAGAGCTGGATGAAATACCGGTTGGGTTCATCCGAATCCACAAGGGGCACAGCCAGTGCCGGGTCTTCCTCGTATCCGTAGTTGAGGAACACCACGTCCTCGGATTGGAGCCGGCGGGTGGCGTACGGATAGATGAACTTCTGCGCGAACTGAACAATTCTGTCGCTCTGATTCTTTACGAACCGGTCGCGCCCGTCCCGAACCGCACCTTTGAGAGCCATACGACCAACTATTGCAAAGTCTTGGGCGGTATGGTCGATTGCGCCGGAACACAGGCGTTCGCGCCGCTCGCGCCGGATGCGTACGACAACTGGAACGGCAACGGAAAGGTTGTGGCCGGATGAAGTTTGCGCTGGCATGTTACGGAACTCGCGGTGATGTCGAGCCGTCCGTCAGCGTGGGGTGCGAGCTGCAGCGCAGAGGTCACGATGTCGAGCTGGCCGTACCTCCGGACCTGATCGACTTCGCCGAGGCCGCCGGACTTGAGGTGATCTCCTACGGACCGGAGTTGAGCGAGTTTCTGCGGGAGGACTTCCTGCGAAACTTCTGGACCAGGTTGATGCGCAACCCGGTCGGCTCGTTGCGCGAGCTGTGGGCGCCCATCGCCCGCTACTGGCCGGAGACCAGCAAGACGTTGATGATGTTGGCTCGCGATGCCGACCTGTTGTCGACGGGCCTCAATTACGAACAGCCTGCGGCAAACGTCGCCGAGTACTACGGCATTCCGCTGATCGCGCTGCACCACTTCCCGATGCGACCCAACGGACGGCTGGTTCCCAGCCTGCCGTCGACGGTGGTGCGAGCGACCGGCAGCATCTCCGAATGGCTCATGTGGCGTTCCACCAAGAGCGCCGATGACTCGCAGCGCCGCGAGCTGGGCCTACCCGAGTCCACGAGTCCGTCGCCTCGGCGGATGGCCCAGCAGGGGGCACTCGAGATCCAGGCGTACGACGACCTCGCGGTGCCCGGGCTGGCGGCCGAGTGGGCGAAGTTCAGAGGCCGTCGTCCGTTCGTCGGGGCGTTGACGATGGAGTTGACCACCGCGGCCAACGAGGAAGTGACGTCCTGGATCGCCGATGGGCCGCCCCCGATCTGCTTTGCGACCGGCAGTATTCCGCTTGAATCACCGGCAGCGACAATGGAAATGATCAGCTCGGCGTGCCGGCAGCTGGGTGAGCGAGCGCTGATCTGTGCCGGGGGGACGGATTTCGGTGACACCTCGGGGTTGACCGACGTGAAGGTGGTCGGCGCGGTGAACTATGCCGAGGTGTTCCCGGCCTGCCGGGCAGTGGTTCACCACGGCGGCTCGGGCACCACTGCAGCCGGCTTGCGCGCCGGAATACCGACCCTGATCCTGTGGAGTACGGCTGATCAGCCGTACTGGGGTAATCAGGTCAAACGCCTGAAGGTCGGTACCGCGCGGCGTATCTCGGCAACCGACCGACGGACACTGGTAGCGGATCTGCGCACGATCCTCGATCCGCAGTACGCCGTCCGGGCCCACGACCTGGCCACCCGAATGACCGGCCCGCGCGAGAGCGTCATTCGGGCAGCAGACCTTTTCGAGGCGCAAGCCCGGCGACGGCGCTGAGCACCCCGATCCGTGTTACGTTGCCGAAAGGGGACTTCTCAAGTCCGGGAACGTCATAGGCTTGTGGCGAGAAGACATTCCGGACGCGAAACGCGCCGATGACTTCGGCGGGCTTATAGGGGGCTGCGTTGACCACATACGAATGCCGGATCTGCGGCGGCGACCTACGCGAGGTTCTCGATCTCGGTCGGCAGCCGGTCTCCAATGCCTTTACCAAGCGCGAAAATGCCGAGCGGGTACCCACTTTCCGGCTGGCAGTGGGAATCTGCTCGGGTTGCTCCATGGTGCAGCAACTCGAGACAGTGCCGCCCAATGAGATGTACCGCGCCGATTATCCGTACCGGGCTTCCGGATCGATGCTGATCAGTAGGCACTTCGAGGAAGTGGCCCGGCACATCATCGAAACCTCGTTGCACGGCCCCGACGGGTTTGTCGTCGAAATCGGCAGCAACGACGGCGTCATGCTCAAGACACTCAGCGCCGCGGGCGTCCGGCACCTCGGGGTCGATCCGGCGGCCGGCGCGGGGGAAGTGGCGCGGGCGCATGGCGTCAACGTCCGGACGGACTTCTTCAACGAATCGACCGCCAAGGACATTCTCGCCGAGCACGGGCCCGCGAACCTCATCTTCTCGGCGAACACGTTCAGCCACATCACCCGGCTGGACTCGATTCTTCGTGGCGTCGACCTCCTGCTGGCGCCCGACGGGCTATTCGTGTTCGAGGATCGTTCGCTGGCGGATATTCTCCGGCACAACTACTTTGACCAGATCTACGACGAGCACATCTATCTGTTCTCCGTCAGCTCGGTGAAGATGATGGCTGCGCACTTCGGCTTCGAGTTGGTCGACGCCGAGCATCTACCGTTGCACGGCGGGTCGATCCGCTACACCCTGGCCCGGGCCGGCAGTCGACCGCCCACCGATGCCGTGGCCGAGTTCCTCGCCATGGAGAAGGCCGCCGGAATCACCGAACCGGTGACCTTTGACCGGTTCGCAGGCCAGATCGGCAAGATCAAGACGGACCTCGTGGCGCTACTGGAGCAGTTGCGGTCCGAGGGCCGAACTGTGGTCGGCTACGGCGCCACCTCGCGCAGCGCGACCGTGCTCAACTACTGCGGTATCGGGCCGGAACTGCTTCCCATGGTGTGTGATTCGACGCCTGAGAAGCAGGGCACGGTCACTCCCGGGTCGCTGATCCCCGTGTGCGCGCCCGACTCCTTCTCCAAGCCCTTCCCGGACTACGCGTTGCTGTTCGCCTGGAACCATGCCGAGGAGATCATGGGGAAGGAGCGTCAGTTTGCCCAACAAGGTGGGCGCTGGATTGTGTATGTACCTCAGGTTCAACTGGTGTGACCACCGTGGGCGGCTTGATCAGGATGCCCTGGCCGGTGGGTAAAGCACAGATCATCACGCCCAGCTCGCGTGCGACCTCGTCCATGGCGATGCGCTGCTCGTCACGACCACGGTTGGCGTAATCGTCCAACAACACCATGGCGCCCGGTGACAACCGCGGCCAGAAGTACCGCAGGGTGGCCACCTCCGGTGGCGCACAGTTCATGTCGATGTGCAGGAACGCCACGGCGGCCGCATCCACTTGCTGCAGAGTCTCGGGGACAGCGCCCACGATGATGCGTTGATTGGTCCATTGGGCGAAGTTGGCTCGGACGATGTCCGCCGAGTTGCCATAGATGCCAAAGTCGAGCGCGGCCTGGTTGCGCACCAGCGCCCCGGCGCCTCGCTCCTGTTCGGAGACGAACCGCGGATCCATGCCGGCGAAGGTGTCCAGAAGATAGAACGTCTTGCCCAACGTATCCCAGTTTAGGTATTCCATGATTGCGCTGCTGAGGAACCCGTGGCTGACACCGCACTCGACGAAGTCACCCTCGACCTTGGCGGCGGTGGCCGCCGCCCACAGGCCGACGTGAACTCGCCAGTGCCAGTGGTGGATATCTTCACCACCCAGCGCCTGCACACCGCGCTGATAGGCCCGCTGAAAGTCGGGATCGTCCATGAACGCGTAGTTGTTGAAACAGATCAACGCGTCATTGGAATAGACGTTGGGCAAGAGCGTGCGCGGGACCCAGTACGCGGTACGCAGGCCGGCCCAGGCGATCCGGAACTTCAGGGGCCAATTCTTTGCCATGCGACGACCATAGCACTGCCTTCGCAGCGCGTGATGCTGCAAAATGCGTCGACATGGTTTGCAGCACAGCGTTTTAGCTTGCACTTCGGGTCGCGCCAGAAGCCACGCGGCGGCCACAGCCACCCAGCAATTGGTAGCTGGAGGGTGTCAGTTCGGCGGCTTGAGGATCAGGCCTTGCCCGGTCGGCAGGGCGCAGACCAGCACGCCCAGCTCTCGAGCCACCTCATCCATCGCGATCCGCTGTTCATCGCGCCCGCGGTTGGCGTAATCGTCGAGCAGCACGATGGCCCCCGGCGACAGTCTCGGCCAGAAGTACCGCAGTGCCGCGACCTCTGGTGGGGCACAGTTCATGTCGATGTGCAGGAAGGCAATCGTGTCCGCGTCCACCTGGTCGAGCGTCTCGGGCACGGCGCCCACGACAATGCGTTGGTTCTTCCACTCGGCGAAGTTCTGGCGGACCCCGTCCACCGAGCTGCCGTACATGCCGTTGCGGACATGCTCGTCGCTTCTCTCCAGCGCACCGGCCGCCTTCTCGCTGGCCGTCACATAGCGGGGATCGAGCCCCGCAAACGTGTCGAGCAGGTAGAACGTCTTCCCCAGCCGGTCCCAGTCCAGGTACTCCATGATCGCGCTGCTGAGAAAGCCGTAACTGACTCCGCACTCGACAAAATCGCCCTCGAGCTTGCTGGCGCTGGACGCCGCCCACAGACCGACGTGGACGCGCCAGTGCCACTGGTACCAATCCATGCCGTTGAGGGCGCAGGCTCCGCGCTGGTAGGCGCGCTGAAAGTCGGGATCGTCCATGAACGCAAAGCTGTTGAAACAGATCAACGCGTCATTGGAGTACACGTTCGGCAGCACCTTGCGCGCAAGCCAGTACTCCGCGCGCACCGCCTTCAACCAGAAGCGGGTGGGGAGTGTCAGCCCTTTAGCCACGAGCGCAACCTTAGCATCGGCGGGTACCACGCAGGCCCAGAAACCGAGCGCCGCTGCGGTCCCTTGGTGGAGGCGGAATTCACTGTTGCGCAATGGATTTCACTATCCGCAATGTGCACCCGAGCCCCTTTCACAGTATCGACCTTGCCTTTGCATCGAGCATGGCGGTGTTGGCAAACATCGTGCCGGTCAGGCAAAAGACCGGGCGCGGGCGAAACTTTCGACCAGATCGGCAGTTTTTGCCACACTCTCCGCCGCCGGCGTCATGCGAAGGGCGACCTCGCGGGCTCGCGCCGCGCATTCCGGCGTGAGGACCTTCCGCAGGTCGGCCACCAGGGTTTCCTTGGTGGTGCTCGAAAAACTGCGGACAGCACCGACATTGAGGAGTTTCACGCGGGACGCCCACACGGGCTGGGCCCCATCGATCCACAGCACCAGTGTCGGCACTCCTGCCCGCAGACTTGCGGCCAGGGTACCGGCCCCGCCGTGGTGGACCGCGGCGCGGCAGGCCGAGAACACCGCCGCATAGTTCACCGCCCCGACCACCTTGACATGCTCGTACTGCGGGACATCGCTGTAATCGCTCCAGCCCGAGCAGATCAAGGCGCGCTGTCCCAGCTCGGCAGACGCCGAGGCGATCATTTCGACTGTGGCAGAGGGCGAGTGGACGGGCATACTGCCGAAGCCGAAGCAGACCGGCGGCGGCCCTTCGGCGATCCACGACGAAACCTCTTCGTCTGCCTCCGTCGACAGTTCCAGTGTCAACGTCCCGACGAATGGTCGCTCGTTGCGCCAAGGCGCCCATTCCTCCGCCAAACCAGGGAAGCAGACCTCGTCGTATCCCTGGATCTCGAGTGCTCCCCGTTCGGCGATCCGCCGAGATACCGGACCCGTGGCTTTCGGCAGACCCAACTCCCGGCGCTGCGCGTCTTCGACCTTCTTGTTCAGCCGCCAGCCGAACCAGTCGTACGTCCACATCACCGCACGGGCCAGCGGTGCCGGAAGGCGAGACAGCAGTCGACCGTTGACCCGGATCGGCGTGTTGTGCAGCGTGGCGAATGGAATGCCGTGGAACTCAGCCACATTCGCCGCCGGTTCCTGGTAGCTCTGGCCGACGAACAGCACGTCCGCGTCCTCGGCCAACGACACCAGTCCGGCGCTCATCTGTGTCCAAGCTTGGTCGCTCAGAGCCCACATCTCGCGCCACAACCGCCGCAGTTCCCGCACGTTCCAGAATCGATGGAAGAAGCAGGTCCAGAAATCCCGGTACACGCCCAGCCACTTCTGGGTGTTCAAGCCGTAGGGGACCGCGACCAGGCCGGCGTCCTCTGCGAATCCCACGAGATCGGGAGGTACCGCGATACGCACGTCGTGCCCTCTACGCGCCAATTCACGACCGGCGGCCACGGACGGCTCGAGATCGCCTCGGGTCCCGTAGGCAGCCAGAACGAGTTTCATTGCGGGTTCTTGCCTTTCAGTGAGCCACCGGGGACGGTGAGGCAGGTCCATTTCCCGAGCAGACCTGCCACCGCACCGTCACTCCTTGCGCCAGAGCACACCGGTTCCGTCGATGTTCACAATGGGCGCCGAAATCCCGTGCTTGGACCGGTAATCGGTGACGGCCTTCCGGCAGCCTTCGATTGCGTGGTAGTCGTCGATGATGCAGAACCCGCCGGGGGACAGCCGGTCGTAAAGACCATCCAGCCCCTGGATGGTGGATTCGTAGAGATCACCGTCGAGCCGCAGCACCGAGATCCGTTCGATCGGTGCATCGTGCAGGGTGTCCTTGAACCACCCGGCCACCACGCGCACCCGGTCGTCCAGGAGGCCGTAGCGCCGGAAGTTCGCCCGGACGTCCTGCTCCGACACGGCCAGGATGGGCGCGGCGAGATGTAGCCGATCGCCCTTGTCGGCCTTGTAGTTCGCCGCGTCAGGCGGCGGCACACCCTCGAATGAGTCGCAGAGCCAGACATTTCGCGTCTCGTCACCGTAGGCAGCCAGCACGGCGCGCATCAGGATGGACGCCCCACCGCGCCACACGCCGCACTCGACCAGGTCTCCGGGGATGTCGTCGGCGATCACCGTTTCGACACATTCCTGGAGGCTGGTGAGCCGCTTCATCCCGATCATGGTCAGCGCCTCTGCGGGCCAGTCCAAGCCGAGGTCGCGCTTACGCTGATCGAACGGACGCTTCCGGACCAGCATGGTATTGCCGATCTTGAAAATTGGGCGGTGCAACCAATTCCAGCCCACCGGCACTAATTCGTCGACCCCGTACCTGGTGAGGTCCTGTCGGAGCAGGTCCAGATAGGCAGACCGGGTGTCGTGATCCGTCACGGTCAAAAAACTGCCCCCTAACTCGGATGCGGGTTCGGTGTCGAGCCTAGCCCGCAGGTGTCCTGCCTCAACGCATTTCCGTTGTAACGACCGGTGTTCCAACTCTAATGCCTGAGCAAACCCGCGGTCGAATTCGGCGGGGGAGTGCGAAAAAGGCTAATGCGGGCGCTCATGATTGCGCGTGAGTACTGTGGGCAGATGCCGTTTTGACGCCGCTGCGGCAAATAAACCGCTCATGCGCTGGGGGTTCAAGATCTCAGCGGAAAACGGCGCGGGACAGCTTCTTCGGCTCGGCGGCACGGTGTATCACGACCACGGAATCCACCACCTCGATGCGGTCGATGATGGTCGCGGCAAACGGCACTTCGAGTTTTGCGAGCCGCTTCGGGTGGCCTTCCATGAACTGGAAAACCGATTTCGTCCGTGCATACGGGGCGTGGATCGCATCCATCAACCACTTGGTGAAGTCGATGAACGATTCCCGCTGATCACGGTATGACGTCCAGTAGTTGGCGCACACGTCTTCCACCAGGTAGACACCGCCCGGCTTGAGGCGCGGGAACAGGTACTTGAACGACCCGATCATCTGCTTGGCCGTGTGACCGCCGTCGTCGAGCACCGTGTCGAAGGGCCCGAACTCGTCGAGCACGCTCTGCAGGAACGCGGTGTCCGTCTGGTCGCCGATCCGGACGTGAATGTCGTTCGCCGGTGAGTCGTACTGTGCGGCTTTGGGACTGATGTCGAGCCCCACGATGGTGGCCTCGGGTAGGTAGTTGCGCCACATCTGCAGTGAGCCGCCGCGATCCACCCCGATCTCGAGCAGGCGTTCGGTCTGGGTCATGGCCGACTGGTAGACGCCCAGGTAATGCCGCAGCTTGTGGATGTTGTGGGCGTTGTCGAAGATCTGCCCGATCTCGCTGGCCGGTGGCGGAGCGTCATCGGCATGCATGGTCACCGTCCGGGCCAGATCCGGACCCAGCGCGGTACGCATCCGCTGCCAGTCTTTGTACGGGTAGCGCCGCACGATGAACGGGGGTCGCTGCTGTAATGCCAAGCGGAACATGCGCATCCTCTACGACGCCTGCGAATCGGCGAGTGTGTCGCGGGACGGCGAAAGTGGTCGAGACACCATCCGGCAAGGGTACCGGCGGACGAGATCTGTTACCGCAACTCGTGAAACATGACGACTCAACGCGAGGGCAGCCCCTCGATCAGATCGGCCGCCTTCATGATGCTGTCGGCCGGTGGCGTCATGTTGGCGGCCAGTGCCCGGGCTCGAGCTGCATACTCCGGGGTGAGTATCCGGCGCAGGTCGGCGACCAGGGTTTCTGAGGTGGTCGTCGAAATGCTGCGGGCGGTACCCACTTTCAACCGTTTGAGCTGGTTGCCCCACAGCGGTTGGTCACCGACCGACCACAAGATCAGGGTCGGTGTGCCGCAGCGCAGGCTGGCGGCGGTGGTTCCCGACCCGCCGTGGTGCACCGCGGCTCGACTGGCCGAGAACACTTTTGCATAGTTGACGACGCCGGCCACCTTCACGTGTTCCGGAACCGGGATGCCGCTGAGGTCGGTTCCCCCGGCGCAGACCAGCGCGCGTTCACCGAGTTCGGCACACGCCGCACTGATCATCGCGAGGGTGTCGGCCGGAGATTCCACCGGGATGCTGCCGAACGCGAAGCAGACCGGAGGTGATCCGGCGGCGATCCAGTTCTCGATCTCTCCGTCCGCGCGAGTCGACAACTGGAGGGTGAGGGCGCCCACGAACGGCCGCCGGTCGTTTCGTTTGGACCATTCCGCGGCCAGCCCGGGGACACAGACCTCGTCGTAGGCCTGGATCTCCAGGGCTCCGCGTCGGGCCATCCGCACCGGTGCGGGACCGGTGCCGGGCGGCAGGCCGAGTTCGGCCCGTTGGGCATCCTCATACTTCCTCGTCAGCCGCCAGGCCAACCAGTCGTAGGCGACCATCCCGGCCCTGGTTACCGGAGCCGGCACGATCGGGAAGAGCTGTCCATTGGGCCGCCACGGCATGGTGTGCAAGGTGACCAGCGGAATTCCGTAGTACTCGGCAACATTGGCAGCCGGTTGCTCATATCCGACCGCGGTCGACAACACATCGGCGCCGTCGGCGAACTCCAGGAGCGTCCGGCTCAACTCGGCCCACTGCTGGGTGACGGTGCTCAACGCCTCCCGGCACAGTGCCACCAACTCCTGCACGTGCCAGAAGTGCTTGGCCCAGGAGGTCCACAGGTCGCGGTAACCATCCAGCTGCGGTTCCACCGCCGGACCGTACTCGACCACCTGCAGGCCCGCCGTTTCGGCGAAGCCGACGAGATCCGGTGGCACGGCCATCTTGACCTCGTGCCCTCTGCGCAGCAGTTCTTGTCCCACCGCGACCGACGGCTCGATGTCGCCACGGGTCCCGTAGCTTGCCAATGCAATTCTCATGACAGATCCACACCCCCAACCGCTTGCACCTTAACCGCCGATCATGAAACTTGTTGCGCCGAATTGGTCTTTGTCCAACAGCGATGAAAAATTGCCGCGCGCTCGTCGCGACGGGATGAACCCACGTGTTCAAATGCGGCAAATCTGCTGACGACGTCGATGTGGCCATTCTGTGTGTTGACCGCAGGGCGTCACCGCCCCGGCAAATTCGGTTGATTGCTGTGGTCTTCGCCGCCCCGGCGGTGAAGATCCCTCTGGTCGGGCCGGGTTTTCGCGAAATTCGTGGGCGCCCGGTCCAGACCGATCCGTGGTCGCCGCCGGGCTAGGCTCGATATGGTGGCAAGCGTGTTTAGCCCTGACGCGTCAGAAAACGTCTCCGCCGCCACCGCACTCAACAACGCCGAGTTTTCCGAGGGGTAGAGCAGATGCGCGGAATTATTCTCGCCGGCGGTTCGGGCACCCGTTTGCACCCGATCACCATGGGGGTCAGCAAGCAGTTGCTGCCGGTATATGACAAGCCGCTGGTGTACTACCCGCTGTCCACCCTGATCATGGCCGGCATCAGGGACATTTTGGTGATCACCACCGGGGCCGACGCGCCCGCTTTCGAACGCTTACTCGGTGACGGGTCGGCCTTCGGTGTGAATCTCCGTTACGCCGTGCAGGATTCACCCGAGGGGCTGGCACAGGCGTTCGTGATCGGCGCCGACCACATCGGCACCGATACGGTTGCCCTGGCCCTGGGCGACAACGTGTTCTACGGTCCGCGACTGGGCACCAGCCTGCAACGCTTCCAAGATGTCAGTGGTGGCGCCATTTTCGCGTACTGGGTGGCGAACCCGTCGGCCTACGGGGTGGTGGAGTTCGCCGCGGACGGCACCGCGCTGTCCCTGGAGGAGAAACCGACCACTCCGAAATCGCACTACGCGGTCCCCGGCCTGTACTTCTACGACAACAACGTCGTCGAGATCGCCCGGTCGTTGCGCAAGTCGGCACGCGGCGAGTACGAGATCACCGAGGTCAACCAGACCTATCTGGATCTGGGTCAGCTCTCGGTCGAGGTACTCCCGCGCGGTACCGCGTGGCTCGACACCGGCACGTTCGACTCGTTGCTCGACGCCAGCGACTACGTCCGCACCATCGAACGCCGCCAGGGTCTCAAGATCGGTGTGCCCGAAGAGATTGCCTGGCGCGCCGGATTCATCAACGACGATCAACTGGAAGCTCGGGCCAAAGAACTACTCAAATCCGGGTATGGCTCGTATCTGCTGGAACTGTTGCAGCGCAAGTAGCCGGCAATTTTTCCGGCCCCAGCAACATCGTGCAGCACCGGAATTGAGCAGTTGTACAGGCCAATTGTCAGCAAACTGCAGTTGCGGGAAAGGTGAGGTACCGACGTCGGCGAATTGGCCTGTAACACCAGGCAATACGCAGCGGATAAGTGTGGTAGACCGGCATAAGGTTTGAGTCTGGGCCTGCGTGGCTAACCCAGCGTCGACCCAGACCCGCCGAGCTCTCAACTGCATACATCCGAGTGGGCATCACCAGGAGGGAAACATGAAGCTTCCGTACACCAAACTCGCCGTCACCGCGGCCGGGGTGGCCATGGCGTTGTCCGCCGGAGCCGGCCTGGCCTCTGCAGAGCCCGACCTCGGTCCGATGGTGGACTCGACGTGTACCTATGACCAGGCGATGAAGGCCGTGCATACCGAAAATCCCATGGCCGCACAGTATCTGGACCAATCCCCGCCGAACCAGCAGTTCCTCCGGGTGTTCTTGAGCTCGCCTCGCGATGAGCGGGTGAACCTGCTGAACAAGATCAAGGGCAACCCTGGCGTCGATCAGGCCCTGCCGGTCTTCACCCAGATGCTGACCAGTTGCACCAAGTACTGACCGATTGATCTGGCGGCCGACCGCCGCAGCTTTCTACCCCTGGGTCGTGGCACTCGCCACGAAACACCCAGGGGTAGAAATCGTTCGACACCCAGGTCGATGTCCCGCTATTCGATCCTCTTGATCGGCTGCGTCGTCGCCGAGTCGAGATGTGGCTCGCCGAGCAGGGAGCGGACCAGCGGACGCGGGCCGTAGGGGCGGAGCAAGGTACTGGCCGGACGCGGACGCACCCGTTGCGGCCACCAGAACCACCGACCCAGCAGTGCCGCTAGGGACGGGGTCATGAAGGACCGGACGATCATCGTGTCGAACAGCAGACCCAAACCGATCGTCGTACCGATCTGGCCGATGATGCGCAGATCGCTGACCGCCATCGCGGCCATCGTGCACGCGAACACGAAACCGGCCGACGTCACCACCTTGCCGGTGCCGCCCATGGCGCGGATGATGCCGGTGTTGATGCCGGCTCCGATCTCTTCCTTCATCCGGGACACCAGGAGCAGGTTGTAGTCCGATCCGACCGCCAACAGGATGATCACCGACATCGCCAGCACCATCCAGTGCAGAGAAATGCCAAGGATGTACTGCCACAACAACACCGACAGCCCGAACGAGGCGCCCAGCGACAACACCACCGTGCCGACGATCGACAGCGCCGCGATGAAGCTGCGGGTGATCATCAACATGATGAGGAAGACCAGGCAGATCGCGGCGATCCCGGCAATCCAGAGGTCGTACTTCGAACCCTCCTGCCAGTCTTTCGCCGTCGCCGCACCACCGGCGATGAAGATCTTGCCGTTCACCAGCGGAGTGCCCTTGAGCGATTCCTCGGCCGCCGTCCGGATCTGATCGATCCGTTGAATCCCCTCTGGTGATTGCGGGTCGCCACTGTGGGAGATGATGTACCGCACCGACTTTCCGTCCGGCGAGATGAAGGAGTTCATCGCCTTCTTGAAGTCCGGATTGTCGAAGACCTCTGGCGGCAGGAAGAACGAATCATCGTTCTTGGCCGCGTCGAACGCCTGTCCCATGGCGCTGACGTCCTTGGTGGTCTCGTCCATCTGAGCCATCAGACCCGACATCGTGGTGTGTGTGGTCAGCGACATCACGCGCATCTTCTTCATGAGCGCGATCATCTTGGGGAACTGGACCAGCAACTGGGGCATGATCGCGTCCAGCTTGTCCATGTCCTTGACCAGGACCTCCAGCGTGTCGTCGAGCTTGTCCACGCCGTCCATCGCATCGAAGATCGACCGGATCGACCAACAGATCGGGATGTTGAAGCAGTGCGGTTCCCAATAGAAGTAATTGCGGACCGGACGGAACATGTCGTCGAAAATCGAGATACTGCCCCGTAGTTCCTTGGTGACCTCTTGCATCTCGTGCGTCCGCTCGACCATGTCGTGGGTCGTCGCGGCCAGCTCGGTCATCACCTTGAAGGTGTGCTCCATCGAGTCGATCATCACCTGCATGTCGGCGGCCTGCTTGAGCATGTCGTCGATGCGGGCTCGCTGGAACTCGGTGGCCTGGACCTGCCCGGCACTCTGCAGGCTGAGCATGAACGGGATCGAGGTGTGGTCGATCGGGGTGCCCTCGGGCCGGGTGATGCCCTGAACCCGAGAAACCCCGCGCACCTTGAAGATTGCCTTGGCCAACTTGTTGAGCGTGATGAAGTCCGTCGGGTTCCGCAGA
This sequence comes from Mycobacterium sp. E802, assembly GCF_001666875.1. Lineage (NCBI taxonomy): Bacteria > Bacillati > Actinomycetota > Actinomycetes > Mycobacteriales > Mycobacteriaceae > Mycobacterium > Mycobacterium sp. E802. The sequence continues at coordinate 7,593 of NZ_LZJD01000159.1, read as the reverse complement.
TCGTGGTCGGCCTCGACCATCAGGATCTCCGGGGTGATCCGGGACTGGGAGAAGTGCCGTTCGGCCGCGGCGAACCCCATGTTGGCCGGGATGTCGCCAGGGATGTACAGCCGGTCGTTGTAGCTGGTCTTGTAACCGGGCAGGGCCAGCAGCCCAACCAGCGCCACGGCCAGCGACGCGACGAGGATCGGCCCCGGCCAGCGCACGACGGCGGTGCCGATGCCACGCCACCGCCCGGTCCGCATCACGCGCTTGGGATCGAGCAATCCGAACCGGCTGGCCACCACGACACCGGCCGGAACCAGCGTCACCGCAACGGCAACCGCGACGAACATGCCGATCGCACAGGGGATGCCCATGGTGTGGAAGTAGGGCAACCGGGTGAACGTCAGACACAGAATCGCGCCGGCGATGGTCAGCCCGGAAGCCAGCACCACCGGGGCCACGCCCCGATACATGCTGTAGTACGCCTGCACCCGGTCCTCGCCGTTTTGGCGGGCCTCCTGATATCGACCGAAAAAGAAGATGCCGTAGTCGGTTCCGGCCGCTATCGCCAGGAACACCAGCATGTTGACCGCGAACGTGGACAGCACGAACACCTGGTTGGCACCGAGAAATGCCACCACGGCGCGGGCCGCCGCCAGTTCGAAGCCCACCATGACCAGCAGCAGGATCACCGTGATGATCGACCGGTAGACCATGAACAGCAGCAGGAAGATGATCACCACGGTGACGGCGGTGATCTTCAGGATCGACCGGTTGCCGCTGTGTTGCATATCGGAAACCAGTGGTGCCGAACCGGTTACATAGGTCTTGACGCCCGGCGGCGGGGTCAGCCCGTCGACGATGCCGCGCACGGCGGCCACCGATTCGTCACCGAGCGGGGTGCCCTGGTCGCCGGCGAGATTCAGCTGGACGTAGGTGGCCTTGCCGTCGGGGCTCTGGACGCTGGACGCGGTGAGGCGATCACCCCACAGATCCTGCACGTGCTCAACGTGTTCGGGATCGGCGCGCAACTCGGCAATCAGTTTGGTGTAGTACTGGTGCGCGTCGTCACCGAGCGGTTGGTCGCCTTCCAGCACGATCATCGCGAAGCTGTCCGAATCGGACTCTTCGAAGTTGTGCCCGATGCGCTTCATCGCCTGAGCCGAGGGAGCGTCCTTGGGCATCAGCGACACCGCGTTCTGCTCCGCCACGTGCTCGAGCGCGGGGATCACCGACTTCCATTGCCCGCCAACCGAGGCCAGGGTGAGGACCACGATCAGGACCAGCCACGCCAGGATGATGACCGGCGAAAGCCAGCGAATTGTCCGCGCGATGAAGGGCGGCCGAGGTTGCTCGCTCATCCGGCGCTAATCCCTCAGCAGCAGCGAGCGCACCAGCGGCCGCGGTCCGGTCGGCCGCAGCATGGCGCTGGCGGGACGCGGGCGCACCTGCTGTGGCCACCAGAACCAGCGGCCCAGCAGCGCGGCGATCGACGGAGTCATGAACGCGCGCACCACGAGGGTGTCGAAGAGCAGGCCAAGACCGATGGTGGTACCCACCTGACCGATGGTCAGCAGATCGCTGACGATCATCGATGCCATGGTGGCGGCGAACACCAGGCCCGCGGCCGTCACCACCTTGCCGGTGCCCGCCATCGCTCGAATGATGCCGGTGTGAATACCCGCGTGGATCTCCTCCTTCATCCGGGAGACGAGCAGCAGGTTGTAGTCCGAACCGACCGCCAGCAGGACGATCACCGACATGGCCAGCACCACCCAGTGAATCTGCAGCCCCAGGAAGTACTGCCAGACCAGCACGGACAGACCGAACGATGCGCCCAGTGACATCGCCACCGTCCCCACGATCACCAGGGCGGCGACAAAGCTGCGGGTCATCAGCACCATGATCAGGAAGATCAGTGCCAAAGCCGACACCCCGGCGATCATCAGGTCGATCTTGGAGCCGTCGACGAGGTCCTTCACTCCGGCCGCGGTGCCGGCCAGATACAGCTTGGAGCTTTCCAGCGGTGTGCCCTTGAGCGCCTCCTCGGCTGCGATCCGGATCGGTTCGACGCGCGAAATGCCTTCGGGCGTCGCCGGATCACCGCGTTGGGTGATCAGCATGCGGGCCGCCTTGCCGTCCGGCGACATGAAGATCTTCATGATCCGCTGGAAGTCCTTGTTCTCCAGCACATCCGGCGGCAGGTAGAAGGAATCGTCGTTGTTGGATGCGTCGAACGCCTTACCCATGGCCGTCGCGTTGTCGTTCGAGTCATCCATCTGGGCGAAGATGCCGGACATGGTGCTGTGCATCGTCAGCATCATGGTGCGGGTGCTCTGCATGGTCGCGATCATGGTCGGGAACTGCACCAGCATCTGCGGCATGAGCACGTCTAACTTATCGAGCTGCTCGACGAGACCGCCCATTTTGTCGGTCACTTCATCGATACCGTCAAGCCCGTCGAAAATGGCCCTGATGGACCAGCACAGCGGAATGTTGTAGCAGTGCGGTTCCCAATACAGGTAATTCTTGAGCGGACGCCAGAAGTCCTCGAAATCCGCCATGTGATCGCGCAGTTCTTTGACGTCGTCCTGCAGTTCATGCGTGGTGCCCACCATGCCGTGCGTGGTATCGACCATCTCCTTCATCAATTCGTACATGCGCTGCATGAGGGCGATGGTCGTGGACATATCGTCGGCCTGCTCGAGCAGATCTTCCATACGCTCACGCTGGAATGGCAGGCTCAACCGCTGACTGGCGTTGGACATACTCAGCATGAACGGGATCGAGGAATGTTCGATCTGCGTGCCCTCGGGCCGCGTGATGGACTGCACGTTCGCGATACCGGGCACCGCGAAGACCGCTTTGGCCAATTTGTTCAGCACGAGCAGGTCGGTTGAATTGCGCATATCGTGGTCGGCTTCGACCACCAACAGATCGGGTGTGGCCATTTTGGATTCCGGGAAATGCCGGGCCGCCGCCGCGAAACCTTGGTTGGCCGGAATGTCCTGAGGAATGTATTTCTGGTCGGTGTAGCTGGGGTTGTACCCAGGCAGCGTCAACAGACCGATCAACGCAATGGACAACGTGGCCAACAGAATGGGGGCCGGCCACCGGACGATCGCCGTCCCGATACGTCGCCAACGCCGGGTGATCACCGGCCGTTTCGGATCGAACAGGCCGACCCGGCTGCCGAGGGCGATCGCCGCGGGCACCAGCGTCAGCGCCACCGCCACGGCGGTGATGATGCCGACCGCGCCGGGAACCCCGAGGGGCTGGAAGTAGGGAAGGCGGGTGAAGCTGAGGCACGCGATCGCACCGGCGATGGTCAGACCGGAAGCCAACACCACCTTGGCCACACTGCGATAGGCGGTGTAATAGGCCTGCTCGCGGTCCTCGCCGACCTGCCTGGCCTCCTGATAGCGCCCGGTGAAGAAGATGGCGTAGTCGGTTCCGGCCGCGATGCCGACGGAGACCAGCAGGTTCACCACGTAGGTCGTCAGACCGACCCAGCCGTGCATGCCGAGGAAGGCCACCAGGCCGCGGGCGACCTGCAGCTCGATGCCGACGGTCAGCAACAGGATGATGACGACGATGATCGAGCGGTACAACATGAGCAGCATCAGGAAGATGACGCCGATGCTGACCAGCGTGATCAGGATGACCGTGTTATTGCCGCTCTGGCCCATGTCGGCGACGATGGCCGCCGGCCCGGTGACGAAGGTTTCGACGCCCTCGGGTGCCTTGGTGTTCTTGACGACGTCCTGAACGGCCTTGACCGCTTCGTTGGCCTCGGCCTGGCCGAACCGGCCTACCAGGTTGAGCTGCACGTAGGCGGCTTTGCCGTCGGCGCTCTGGGCGGCGCCGGCGGTCAGCGGATCGCCCCAGAAATCCTGGATGTGCTGGACATGGGCGGTATCGGCCTTGAGCTGGCGGATCAGCTCGTCGTAGTACGCATGCGCCGCGTCACCCAGCGGCTCCTGCCCCTCCAGGACGATCACCGCGACACTGCTGGAGTTGGACTCCTGGAACAACTCGCCCATGCGCGTCATCGCCTTGACCGCCGGCGCATCCGCAGGGCTCAGCGACACCGAATGGTCCCGCTCGACCACTTCCAGCGGCGGGATCGCCACCGTCATGACCACCGTGATGGCCACCCACCCCAAGATGATCAGTGGGGAGAAACTGCGAATGAACGACGCCATTCGTGACTTGCGGTGCGTTTCGTTTTCCATGGTTTCCCGCTCACGCAGCCTTCAGGAGGCACGAAGTGAAGGCGTTCACCTGATTCGAGGTCTTTTCCGCCTTCACTTCGCCGTCGACGGTGATGCGACACCCGATCGAATTGCTGTCACCTTGCGCCATGATGCTGCCCACCGCGGTGGTCTTGCCGATATCGAATTCCAGCGTCCAGGGCAAGCTGACGTTCTTCACGAACTGCGGTTCGGCGTCCACGTCGAAATAACTGATACTGGCCACAGTTCCCGGCGCGCCGTAAACCTCATATGTCAACTTCTTGGGGTTGAATGGTTTCGAGTCAGCAACCTTGGTGTCAGCGTAGGTGGGGCGTTTGTCGGAGCCGAAGATGTTGTGCAGCCGCGAGACGGTGAATCCGGCCGCGGCAATCACCACAATCGCTAGTAACGGAATCCACAACCGCTGCAATAGCTTAAAAATCGTAGATCTCCTCCACTATCCCCCCACGCCCGGCACGTGCGCTGTGGCATAACGCACGACCTGAGGGGGGGCGCACCCTAGGTTCGTTGAAGAGTAAACCATGGCCTTCTCCGTCATATCAGGCCGTTGCCCGGCGGCGATATGCGAACAGAACGCCGATGACAGATCGGCGCGGCCGTAAATTTGGCGGAGAAATTCAATTCAAAGTCACCGCCGATTCCCTTGAATAACGGCGGTGCGTTTTCGGCAAAAAATTTGGTCGAATCCGTCAACAGGCTCAGCCTGCGGATTACGCGGGATCGCCGCCTTCTGGCGAACTTTTGGGCCCGGCTCGGGTTGTTGCTGTGATCGAGGTTCCGGGGTGCCGACAAGCGGGGGAGAGGCGGGACCATCGGGACTTAAGAGATCTATGGGAAAACTGATCGGTATCGCCGAAGCCGTCGCGAGGGCCCCTTCGGGGGCTGTCCACCGGCCACCTCGGGTGGCGCCGACCGCTGTTCGCGCCACCGCAGGAGCCGACGGCTGAGTGGGTGACGGGGCGCCGACGGACCCGACGCCGGCAAGCCCGCCGGAAAGCAATTTCTGGGAAATGCGAAGGGCCATACCACTTGCCGTGACATTCTCATTGATCATGGAAGGACTGCGCAGCAACCGCACAATCGCATCGGTGTACGACCCTCGGTGCAATGCGCTGAACTTCTGGCGACTCATCTTCGCGTCCATGGTGGTGCTGCAACACTCATGGCCACTCACCGGCCGTGACATCACCGGGCCCTTCGCCCAATTGTTCACCGAAGTATGGGTGGACGGGTTCTTCGTGATTTCGGGGTTTCTGATTACCTCGAGTTGGATGCGTCACCCGCATCTTCGCGATTATCTTGCCGCCCGACTGCTGCGAATACTCCCGGGTCTGTGGGTCTGCGTACTCGTGGTGGCATTCGTCATCGCCCCCGTCGGCGTGCTCTTGCAACACGGTGAACCACTGAAGTTCTCCTCGCAGATTTTATGGGCCGTCAACAATGGCTTGCTCAACGTCTTCTATGTGGGGATCGACGGCACTCCGAAAGATGTTCCGTGGCCGGGTGTCTGGGACGGCACGCTGTGGACGTTGATCTTCGAGTTGATGTGTTATGCCGCTGTCGCGGTGCTGGGCGTCACCGGACTGATGAAGAAGCGATGGCTGATCCCGACGGCTTTCGTCATCTCGCTGATCGGTGCCGCCCTGGCCGGATATCCGACACAGGATTTCCAGACCGTCCCCCAGATGGTGACTCGTTTCGCGCTGGTGTTCTCGGCCGGCGCACTCCTGTACCAGTTCCGTGACAGGCTGCCGGCCAACTGGTGGCTGGTCGGGTTGTGCGTGGGTCTTGTTGTGGCCGCGGGGTTCTTACCGAATTACCGGGTGTACGCGGCATTGCCGCTGGCATACGCCGTCATGGTGTCGGGCGCGCTCGTGAAGCATCCCCGGCTGCAGTTGCGCAACGACATCTCGTATGGCGTGTACATCTACGGGTGGCCGATGCAACAGCTGATGGCGATCATCGACCTGGACCGGCTGCCGGCCGGAGTGTTCTTCCTCGTCGCCACCGCGGCCACCATCCCGCTGGCCGCGGCGAGTTGGTTCCTGGTGGAGAAACGCGCCATGCGACTCAAACGGCGCCTGCAACGACGCGCAGAACCCGAGACCCAATATCTCCAGGAGGGTTCTGATGCTGCGGCCGAGTCGAAGGTACAGGGGCACTGAGGTTACCAGCGGTTCGAAGCAGGTCTCGGCTCGTCTCGTGTGTGATCAGTGACGGTGGACACCTCGATAAACAACGCCAGGACCACCGCTTTCCATCGGCCGCACCGGTCTATAGCGTCTGACCGTGGTGATGAAGAATCCACACGCCAGGTAATGAGACGCTGGCCCCACACCGCTGGACCGACCCCGTCACCTCCAACACCAGTGGCCCTCTTCTGAACCCGTTTTCGCGGGACCGTACCGTCGGGCCCCCAAAGTTTCATGTGCACTGTGGGGCTTGCCGCCTACGGTGAGCACGACACTTCTCGCGGCTGGCATTAATGCGCTCGAACGATGGGGGATTGATATGGACCATAGGCCTGACGAAGCTTCGGACGATGAATTGGCCGAAGCAGTACGCAACTTCGACGAGCTCTACGGCGACATGGAAAGCGCCCTGTGGTGCCTGTCAACGAACTCTCGCACTGCGTTGCTCCACGGTGATGGCGGCTCACCGATTCTCAAGGAGCTCGTATGGACGATCAGGAGTTGGTGGTCGGTACAGGGCGCTAGCCGAGAAACCGGGCCTGCGATGGCACGAGCGCTCGTCACACTCGAGTGGTCACCGGAGCTGTTCGAACCCGTTGAGACGCCGCCAGTCGACGGCGAAGTCGATGCAGTCCAACGGGTCATCGCCCTTGTTGAGCAGAGCAGGGCGTTCGGCGCTCCACGACGCGAATATTCACTCGCCTCCAAGGTCCTGCATTTGCTGTCGCCGTGGCGTATCCCGGTATACGACAGCTTCGTGCGATCACATCTCGGGATTGCTGAGCCCGGCGACCGCCCCGAGGAGACATACGCGCGCGTCGCTCACGAAATATTCCGAGCGGCGCGAAACGTAACCGTCGCAAACCCCGCGTGGATGGGCGATCAGGAGCCGCGTGCGCTGTTCCGTGCATTCGACAAGTACTACTGGTGGATCGGCGGCGGGCACGGCGCCACCTCGCCCCAGGTGAAAAACCCTTGGGCCGTAGTCGACAAACTCGGTCTCGAACGGTCATAAGCATTCGAGAACATCGGCGCCAGAACCGCTTCTGGGTGGCAGGCGCATAATTCGGATTAGGTGGATAACCCGAGTTGGGTCATTTGCCTTAGTGCCTTGATTTCTCGGATGCCAGCGCGTCGAGAATGGTTTTGACCTCGACGTT
>NZ_LZJD01000158.1:0-701 GCF_001666875.1 Mycobacterium sp. E802 | reverse complement strand
GCGTCGAGCAGATCGAACGTGGTGCGCGCCGCCTGACCCACAACCGGTACGACGCCGAAGACCTCGTGCAGGAGACACTTCTCAAGGCCTACAGCGGTTTTCACACGTTCAAGCCAGGATCGAATGCGCGCGCATGGCTGTTTCGGATCATGTACAACAACTGGATCAACAGCTATCGCGCCCGCCAACGCGCCGTGGGTGAGCAACTGTGTGAAGACATCACCGATTGGCAGGTGTCCGCCGAGGGGCGGCATACATCTTCGGGTTTGCGGTCAGCGGAAGTGGAAGCGCTCGAAGCGATGCGCGACGACGACATCGCGGACGCACTGGACGCGATCCCTGCGGCCAACCGGATGACCGTGTACTTCGCCGACGTCGAGGGCTACCGGTACAAGGAGATCGCTGAGCTCATGGACATTCCGGTTGGCACTGTGATGTCGAGGTTGCACCGGGCGCGTCGCAATCTGCGTAAGCTGCTCGCCGAAACTGCGGTTGCCAGAGGGTATCTGGCCCGGAGTCAGGACAACGGCACGGCAGCCTGAACCTTACCGGCGTCGCGGCCGATGCCACGGTCCCGGGCCACGTCGGCGAGCAACTCCCGCAGCCGCTTTCGTCCGCGGGCCAGTCGGGACATCACGGTTCCGACGGGTGTGCCCATCAGGGCGGCGATTTCGCGGTAGTGGTAGCCCTCGACGTCGGCG
>NZ_LZJD01000157.1:0-106147 GCF_001666875.1 Mycobacterium sp. E802 | reverse complement strand
TTCATAGGTGAGGATGCCGACCGAGTACACGTCGCTGCGCGGGTCGGCGTCCCCGGTGCTGACCTGTTCGGGGGACAGGTAGGCCGCGGTGCCCAGGATCACGCTGGTGGAGGTGATCTTCGCCTCGGCGACGGCGCGCACCAGACCGAAGTCGGCGATTTTGACCTCGCCGTCGTCGGAGATCAGCACGTTCTCGGGCTTGATGTCGCGGTGTACGAGCCCGGCCCGGTGGGCCACGGCCAGCCCGCCGAGCACCGGGGCCAGCACCGCGGCGACGGCGTGCGGTGGCATGGGGCCGCGTTCGGTCAGCAATTCCCGGAGGGTGCCGCCTTCGATCAGCTCCATCACGAGAAACGGCGGCTGATGTCCCCCGAACAGGTCAGCACCGGGGACGCCGACCCGCGCAGCGACGTGTACTCGGTCGGCATCCTCACCTATGAACTTCTCACCGGCGCCACGCCGTTCACCGGAGATTCCGCGCTGACGGTGGCCTATCAGCGCATGGACCACGACGTGCCGCCGCCCAGCGCCGTGATCGCCGGGGTACCAATGCAATTCGACCAGTTTGTGCGCCGGGCCACCGCCCGCGAAGCGGGGCAGCGCTTCGCCGACGCCGACGAGATGCGCGCCGCACTGGTCCAGATCGTCGACGATCTGGACCTGCCGGCGTTCCGGGTGCCGGCCCCACAGCAATCGGCCCAGCATCTGGCCGCCACCCGGGTGCACGAACTCGAAGACTCCGACCACCCTCGCCTCGAGGCGCCGACCACGGTGACCGCTGCGCCCCCGATGACACCACCGCCCCGGCCCGCCCCACGCCAGCCCACCCGGGAGATCACCCGCGACCGGCACGATTGGGCACCGATCCCGGCCGATCCCGACGATGGCAGCTATGGCGACGGCAGAGACGACGAATATGCCTATGGCGCAAGGCAATTCGCGGGTATCGAGATGAGCGAGTTCTACTGGGCCCGCCAGCGCGGCAAACGGATGCTGGCGTTCTGGGTGATCGCGGTGCTCACGCTCACCGGGCTGGTCGCCGCCGCGGCCTGGACCGTGGGCAGCAACATCGCGACGCTCGTCTAACCCTGCTGGGCAGGGCAGGCTTCGATCGGTACCCGTACCGAGATGTCACCGGACTGGTCGAACGTGAACGTGACGTCGACCGACGTCGCAGGCCGGACGCCCTCACGCAGACCTTCGACCGCGGCAGTGATCTCCTTCGACGATTTGGGCGCGATCTCCACCCCGCCGTCAGAGCCCATGCGCACCGCATCGGCGGCTTCAGTGGCGATCGAGAGCAACCGCTCAGATCCGGTCGGCCTGCTATTGGTGGCCGTGAACCGAAGCTCTGCGTTGTCGCCGACCTGGATGGCGCAATCGTCTGGAGCATGCTCCGGCACGATGTAGGCGTTGTCGACCGACGTGGGCACCGTTTCGGTGTCCTCGCCGCGGTTGTTCGGTTTGAAGTCGTCGCTGCGCTCGGCACAGCCCGCTGTCAGCACCGCCAGGGTGACCCCCAGCGACGCCGATACCTTCGCGATACCCATGACGGCCGGGTACCCGCGATCATTCCGGACTAGTCGCGCAGCATCTCGGCGACGAGGAACGCCAACTCCAGACTCTGCTGGGTGTTGAGCCGGGGGTCGCATGCGGTTTCGTACCGGCCGGCCAGGTCCGAATCCGAGATGTCCTGCGCCCCACCGAGGCATTCGGTGACGTTCTCACCGGTGATCTCGACGTGGATGCCGCCCGGATGCGTGCCCAACGCGTGGTGCACCTCGAAGAAGCCCTGCACCTCGTCGACGATGCGGTCGAAGTGCCGGGTCTTGTAACCGGTCGACGACTCGTGGGTGTTGCCGTGCATCGGGTCGCACTGCCAGATCACCTGATGACCGGTGGCCTGTACCTTCTCGATGATCGGCGGCAACAGGTCGCGCACCTTGTTGTTGCCCATCCGGGTCACCAGGGTCAACCGGCCCGGCTCGTTGTTCGGGTCGAGCCGCTCGACGTATTCGACGGCCAATTCCGGAGTCGTCGTCGGCCCCAGCTTGATCCCGATCGGGTTGGCGATCACCTCGGCCAGCGCCACGTGGGCGCCGTCGAGCTGCCGCGTGCGCTCACCGATCCACAGGTAGTGCGCCGACTGGTCGTACAGCTTGCGCTCCCCGTCCGGGTTCTCGGCCGGGTCGGACAGCCGCAGCATGGCGCGCTCGTAGTCGATCACCAGCGCCTCGTGGCTGGCGAAGATCTCGGCGGTCTCCAGATTGCGGTCGGCCACGCCGCAGGCGGACATGAACTTCAGGCCCCGGTCGATCTCCCCGGCCAACGCCTCGTAGCGGGCCCCGGCCGGCGAAGTCCGGACGAACTCGCGGTTCCAGTTGTGCACCAGGTCCAGCGATGCCAGCCCCGACGACGTCAGCGCGCGCACCAGGTTCATCGCGGCGCTGGCATTGGCGTAGGCCCGCACCAGTCGTGACGGGTCGTGTTGACGCACCGCGGCGTCCGGCGCGAAACCGTTGATCATGTCACCGCGGTAGGACTTCAGCCCCAGTGCGTCGACGTCCGCCGACCGCGGCTTGGCGTACTGACCGGCGATACGGGCCACCTTGACCACCGGCATGCTGGCGCCGTAGGTCAGCACGACCGCCATCTGCAGCAGCGTGCGGATGTTGGCGCGGATGTGCGGCTCGGTGTTGTCGACGAAGGTCTCGGCGCAGTCACCGCCCTGCAGCAGGAACGCCTTGCCCTGCGCCACGTCGGAGAGCAGGCCCTTGAGCTTCTCGATCTCCGAGGGCACCGTGACCGGGGGCACGCTCTCCAACACGGTGCGCATCGCCTTGGCCGCCTCGGCATCCCAGCTGGGCTGCTGAACAGCCGGCTTGGACAGCGCCGCATCGAGCCGGAGACGTTGCTCGTCGGTCAGCGGGGGCAGCGGCGGCAGCTGGTCGATGGGGATGTCGACGGTCCAGTTCACCCGTACATGGTAACCGCCGGTGAACGCCTGTTTTCAGGGCTGTGCTATACCGGGCCGGCGAGCCTGGGACAGCTGGGCGCCCGTCATCAGCTGGAACCGGTGCAAATTGTGCCGCGCGTCGACCAGCGCATCGTGCGCATCGGTGGGCCGCGCCGGCATCCGCGGTGAGCCGCGCTCTTCCCAGAACTGACGCAACTCACGGGTGAACCGCGGCATCGCCGGGGGCAGATCGGTCATGGGCCCCCACAGCTGGCACAACACCACGTGGTCGTAGGCGCCCACCCAGGCCCACAGCTCGATCGGCTCGTCACCGTCGATGTCGAAGAAATCCTCCAGCTCGGACCGGATCTGCCGACGCGACCGCCACAGTTGCGACGACGGGGACGGCAGTTTGGGCAGCACGTGCTTGCGCACCCAACGGCCCGCCCGGTCCGGGTTGAACTCGGTCGAGATCGCGTAGTACTCGCGGCCGTCCTCTGCGGCCACCCCGATCGAGATCAGCTCGATGGTGCGGCCGTCGTCGATGAACTCGGTGTCGTAGAAATACCGCATCAGAACTCCCGTCCGGTCGTGGCAGCCGGTGCGGGCGCGGCGTGAATCTCGCGATCGAGCTGAGCGTCGACGGTGGCATCGTCGGGAAACTTCGGCATCCCGGTGATCGCGTCCTGCAACCACAATTTGGCCTGTACGACGGGCCGGCGCTGCCAGCGCTCGCGTTCCAGCGCGCGGTGCATCTTGCGGGGACGGCTGGTGTAGCGCCAGCGCGCCCACGGGGCGTGCGGCCGCGACAGCCGGACGGCGCCGACGAACAACAACGGGGTGATGAACATACCCACCAATCCAGTCCACACCTTGCCTTTGAGCAGGACGACCACCGCCAGCAGCAGTGTCAGCACCGCGACCACGACCACCAGCGCGCGCATGGCCGGCGACTGATCCGCACGCCAGATACCGATATCAAAGAATGACAGCGGGTTGAACCCGAGGATCAACAGCCCCGTCACCGCGACCGCCGCGAACACCGCGTCCACCGAGGTGCGGCCGTCTTCGGCCCAGTACACGTCCGACAGATGCAGGATCAGGGCGAACTCGTCGAGCACCAGGGCCGCGCCGATGCCGAAGAACACCGCCGCGACGGTGAACTCGGTGATTCCCCCGTTGACCGCCAGCGTCACCATCGTCACGCCCGAGACCATCACCAGCACCACACCGATCACCATGTGATGGATGTGCAACGAGCCGTGTCCCATGTTGCGGGGTTGCCACCACCTGGGCGGACGTTCATTGTCGGCGTTGCGGCGGATGTAGCGCACCACGATGCGGGTGACGAAGAACGTCAGGATGAACGCCACCAGGCAACACAGCAGCGGCAGGCGATCGTGGGTGAGGAAATCGAGGTGACCGGTCGCATGCACGCACAGAGAACTTACGCCGCCGCGCGCGCGTCGCGAGCGGGGATGCGCTCACTCGCAGTGGCCCCCGATAGTCTGTTGAGGACATGAGTAAGCGGCAGTCGCCCGGCTGGGTTGGTTTGGCACGTTGGGCACCGACGATCGGGTGGCGGCTTTTTCAGTTGCTCACAGTGGCCGGCCTGGTCTGGGCCGGCTGGCGGCTCCTGGGGCACGTCCCGTATCGCATCGACATCGACGTCTACCGGATGGGCGGTCGGGCGTGGCTGAACGACCAGCCGCTGTACGCCGACGGCGCCATCTTCCACACCCAGGGCGGGCTCGACCTGCCGTTCACCTATCCCCCGCTGGCCGCGATCCTCTTCGCACCGTTCGCCTGGCTGTCGCTGCCGGCGGCCAGCGTGGCGATCACCGCGACCACCCTGCTGCTGCTGATCGTCTCGATCGTGATCGTGCTGACCCGTCTCGATGTCTGGCCGGACACCACGCTCACCGCCGAGCCGGCGTGGCTGCGCCGGTGCTGGCTGGCCGCCGCCCTGGTGGCGCCCGCGGTCATCTGGCTCGAACCGATCCGGTCGAACTTCGAGTTCGGCCAGATCAACGTGGTGCTGATGACGCTGGTGATCGCCGATTGCGTGCCGCGACGCACACCGTGGCCCCGCGGGCTGCTGCTGGGTCTGGCGATCGCACTCAAGCTCACCCCGGCGGTGTTCCTGCTGTACTTCCTGCTGCGCCGAGATCTGCACACCCTGGTGCGCACGGCCGCGGCCACGGTGGTGGCCACCTTGGCCGGATTCGCTTTGGCCTGGACGGATTCGATCGAGTACTGGACCGAGACGGTACGTAACACCGACCGGATCGGTACCGCCACGCTCAACACGAACCAGAACATCGCGGGCACCCTGGCCCGCCTCGGTCTGGCCGAGGGACCACGGTTCGCGTTGTGGGTCGTCGCCTGTTTCGCAGTGCTGGCGCTGACGGTCTGGGCGGTGCGGCGCGCCCTGCGTTCGGGTGCCGACGAGGCACCCGTGGTCGCGTTGATCTGCGTGGCGCTGTTCGGGCTGGTGGTCTCACCGGTGTCGTGGTCGCATCACTGGGTGTGGTCGCTGCCCACCCTGCTGGTCACCGGGGTCCTCGCGTACCGGATGCGCCACGTTCTGCCCGCCTCGATCGGTCTGGCCGTGGTGACGCTGGTCGGTTTCGCCCTGATGGTGTGGACGCCGATCTCGCTGCTTACCCCGCACGAGGAGACGTCGGCATCGGCGCTGCGCCAACTGGCCGGCGACTCCTACCTGTGGTGGGCACTGGCGGTCATCGCGGTCATCGGCGTGGTGTCCGCGTCCGACGCGCGCCAGGCTGCCACCGTGGCAGCGGCGCCGCTGGTTCAGCTCAGCGGCGGCGAAACGGCCTAACCCGCGGCCGCGTGCGGCAGCCGTGCGGCGGGCTTGTTCGCCTCGACCTGCTGGGCGTTTTCCTTGACCGCGGCCGCGTAGAGGTCGACGTATTCCTGGCCGGACAGATCCATCAGCTCGTACATGACCTCGTCGATGACGGCGCGCTCGATGAAACGGTTGCCGGCCAATCCGTCGAACCGGCTGAAGTCCATCGGCTCACCGAACCGGACCTCCACCCGGCCGAACCGCAGCCCCTTGGACCCGGGCGGGTTCACCACGTCGGTGCCGACCATGGCGACCGGAATCACCGGCACCCCGGTCTGCAGCGCCAGCCTGGCCAACCCGGTCTTGCCCTTGTAGAGACGGCCGTCCGGCGAGCGGGTGCCCTCGGGGTACATGCCGAGCAGCTTGCCCTCGCCGAGGATGCGGGTGGCGGTGGTCAGGGCGGCCTGTGCCGAATCGGCGTCGGTGCGGTCGATCGGCACCTGGCCGACGACGGTGTAGAACCAGGCCAAGAATCGGCCCTTGATCCCGGTGCCGGTGAAGTACTCCTGCTTGGCCAGGAACGTGATGCGGCGGCTGACCACCAGCGGCAGATAGAAGCTGTCCATCACCGCCAGGTGATTACTGGCGAGAATCGCCGGCCCATCGGTCGGAACATGTTCCAGCCCAGTGATTTTGGGCCGGCCGAGCACGGCCAGCAAGGGGCCCAGCAGGATGTACTTGAACAGCCAATACCACATGGACCCTCCACCTTTGGCGCACCGCGCAATGCTCTGCGACAACTGTACCCAGGCCATGTTGTGGCTACCACAGCAAGCCCTGGATGCCCGCTGTGCCCGTCGGGCCTCTCAGTCTTCTACCGTGACAGGGATGTGCTGGTAGCGGCCGGGAGCCGGTGGGGGCGGAAAATCGTCGGGCGGCGGCGCATCGGGCCCCCCGTCGGGTCCCGGGCTACCTCCACCCGAGCCGCTATCCCCGTCGCGACCATCGGTCCGTCCGTCGTCGAGCAGGGCGCGGATCACCGCCAGCAGCGCCACGCTGTGCTCGGCGATCACGCTCAACAGCGGATGCTGCTCACCGTTGACCACCGCGGCCAAGGCGCACACCGGGCACCACACCTGCTGGCACTTGCCGGGGCCGTTCTCCGGCGACGCGGTGAAATTCGCCGCGGCCAGTCGCACCGCCGGATCCAGCCGGTCGAGGATCTCCTGCGCCAATTGCCGCAGCTCCGAACCCAGCTCGGGATGAGACCCCGTCATGCCGGCCACACCTCCGGGTTCGGGCGAAAACGTACCGTCAGCTCGCCACCGCGTAGCTGCGCATCCGTCACGATGCACCGACGCAGCACCGACGCCAACCGCACCCGACGTCGCATACCTGCGGCGCCGATGATCAAGTCGTCGTCGACACGGCCCAACGTGAGTCCGGCCGAATCGATCTGGGGCAACTCTAGCCGCAATCGGTACACGGCTTCGAGACCAGACCCCGACTCGCGGTCCACGACGGGCCGCAGCGGCCCCGGCGGCGGCGACCCGTCGCGCCGCCGGGCCCCCTCGATCAGCTCCCCCAACGCCTTGGGGCCGATCGGTTCGCCCGGCACGTGCGGCACCAGCACCAGCTGCACGTCGCCGATCGTGGCGTCGAGGGTGTCGAGCACGCTCTGCTGTTCAGAGATCCGCTCGGTGTACCAGTCGAATGCGGGATGCGCCGGAAGGTTCTCATACTCGAACGAATCATCCTGTACCAGAACCTGGTTGACGATGATCTCGGCGACCTCGACACCCATCAGCGCCAACGATCCGAGTGTCCGCGACGCTTCGGCGGCCACGACCCGTTCGGGAGTGAGCACCAGATGGGCGCTCACCCGAGAGCCGTCGGTGAGCAACGTACCGAGTCGGCGGATCCCGGCATCCACCCGTTCGATCAGGGCGACGATCGCCGCGCTCACCGCATCGGTGCCTTTGATGCTCCCCGCGTGCGCAGAAGCACCCGACAGCCGCCGATGCCGCGGCCAGGCGCGCTCCAGATACAGGCCGAAGGTCTCGGGCAACGTCAACATCCGCAACGCATCGGCCGTCGAGGCGCAGTCCACCACCACGTGATCCCAGCGACCGGAATCGGCGAGTTCACCCACCTCGTGCAGCCCGAGTACTTCCTGGATTCCTGGCAGGGCCGAAAGTTCTTCGGGGGCAACATCTCCCAGATCCGACTCGGGGAATCGCGCGGCCAGCGGACCCGCCGCCTGAACCCAGCGCGCCCCCAAGAGGTCGAGCGTGTCGAGCGCCAGGGCATCGAGAGAGCCCCCACCGGGGTCCAGGTCGCTGAGCACGCGGGTGGGGTTTCGTTGCCCCGTGGGTGCGAGCGCGATCCCCAGCACATCGCCGGTGGAATGCGCCTGGTCGGTGGACACGATCAGGACCCGCTGCCCCGAGGTGGCATCACGAACCGCGGTGGCCGTCGCCAGCGTCGATTTACCCACCCCGCCTTTGCCGACAAACAGGCTGATCCTCGCGGGGGAAGGCGCGTTCCCGTCCGGCGAAGTCACTCAGCCTCTGCTCGTTTCTTGAGGTCTTTGAGCGCGGTGTCGGTGAGCCGTCGCTCAGCCTTGCGTTTGAGCAAACCGATCATCGGGATCATCAGGTCGACCGACAGTTCGTAGGTCACCTCGGTGCCGGACCCCTTGGGGGCCAAGCGATATGCGCCTTCCAGTGAGCGCAACAACGAACTGGACACCAGCGACCAGGTCACCGACGTGCGATCAGCCGGCCACACATAGGCCAGCACCATGGTGTCCTTGAGTACCGCGGCATCGAGTACCAGCCTGGCGGTCTTGGGATAGCCCTGCCCGTCGGCCTCGAGGACCTCGGCTTCCTTGTACTCGTTGACCCACTGCGGATACGAGCCGATATCGGCGATGACATCCATCACCGTGGCCGGGTCAGCATCGATGTAGATGGTCTGTGTCGTCTTGTCGGCCACCGCATAGCCCTTCTCCCCGGTCGCGGGGCTCCCCTTCTCCCCCCGCCCCGCGGGGGTGCCTGGCTCTTGGGAGAGAAATCTACCCTCCCGCAGACAAACGCCGGAGGGACCGGGTCAGACCCGGTCAAATCCGCCGGGCCTCAGGACAGTCGGGACACCCCGACCGGACGAGTCGCCTCCAGGCGCTGTTTGATCTCGAAGGACATCGCCTTGCCCGCGACGCGGCGCCGGTGGTTCAACTTGGCCAGGTCCATGTCGGCCAGCTGCTTGGCCGTGACGCCGGACGGTTCGGCGTGCAGGAAGTAGTGCAGCACCACCCCGTCCATCACCTCCTCCAGCCAGACCTCCATCGTGCCGGTCAACGCACCGGTCACAGTCCAGCGCTGGCCCTTCTCCGCCCGGTCCTCGACGACCTTGAGCACCAGGTCGGGCCACCACCGCCGCCAGGCGGCAGGATCGGCAACCGCGGCGCCCACGGCGACCGGATCGGCGCAGACGAACGTCTCGTCGGCGATCTGAATGCTGTTCATCGCGGACAAGCTTCACATATGCGTGGTCGTCCGACCACCGCGGCCGACTAGGCTGACGCGCAAAGCCGGTATACAAGCCTGGAGGGCAACATCGTGCGTGAGTTCAGCGTGCCCGCGTCATTCACCGTCGGCGAGCACGACAACATCGTCAACTCGGTATCCGCCCACGCGGCGGAAAGCCCCGACCACGTGATCTTCCGACGCCTGGTCAACGGTTCGTGGACCGATGTGACCTGCGCCGAAGCCGCCGAGACGATCCGGTCGGTGGCCCGTGGCCTGATCGCCGAGGGCATCCAGCCCGGTGACCGGGTGGCGATCCTGTCGGCCACTCGCTACGAGTGGCCGATCATCGACTTCGCGATCCTGTCGGTCGGTGCGGTGACCGTGCCGATCTACGAGACCTCCTCGGCCGAACAGGTGCGCTTCGTGCTGGAGAACTCCGCCGCGAAGATGGTTTTCGCCGAGTCCGATGCGCATGCGACCACCGTCGAACAGCTCCGTGGCCAGCTGCCCGAGCTGGGCAAGGTACTGCGGATCGACGGCACCGGCACCCCCGCCCTGGAGGCGATGGCCGAGGCCGGGGCATCGGTCGAGGCCGCCGAGGTCGACTCCCGCCTGGCCGCAATCCGTTCGGCCGACCCGGCCACCTTGATCTACACCTCCGGGACCACCGGCCAGCCCAAGGGTTGCCAGCTGACCCACTCGAACCTGCTGTACGAGATCCGGGGGGCCAAGGCCTGCTTCCCGACCCAGTTGGCCAAGGGTGAACGGATGCTCGTGTTCCTGCCGCTGGCCCACGTGCTGGCCAGGGCCATCACCATCGCCGCCTTCACCAACAAGGTCACGCTGGGATTCACCAGCGACATCAAGAACCTGGTGCCCACCTTCGCGGTGTTCAAGCCGACCCTCGTGGTCTCGGTGCCCCGGGTGTTCGAGAAGGTCTACAACACCGCCGAGCAGAACGCCCGCAACGACGGCAAGGGCAAGATCTTCGCCATCGCCGCCGACACGGCGATCGAATGGAGTAAGGCGCAGGACACCGGAGGGCCGGGCCTGGTGCTCAAGCTCAAACACGCGGTGTTCGACAAGCTGGTGTACGGCAAGCTGCGGGCCGCGCTCGGCGGCGAATGCCGGGCCGCGATCTCGGGCGGTGCACCGCTGGGCGTGCGGCTGGGCCACTTCTATCGCGGTGTGGGCCTGAGCATCTACGAGGGCTACGGGTTGACCGAGACCAGCGCGGCGATCACGGTGAACCGGGTCGGCGAGCTCAAGGTCGGCTCGGTCGGCAAGCTGATGCCGGGCAACAGCATGCGCATCGCCGACGACGGTGAGCTGCTGGTCAAGGGCGGCGTGGTGTTCAACGGCTACTGGAACAACGAGGCGGAGACCGACGCGGTGTTCTCCGAGGGTTGGTTCCACACCGGTGATCTCGGCGCGATCGACGACGACGGCTTCCTGACCATCGTGGGGCGCAAGAAGGAGATCATCGTCACCGCCGGCGGCAAGAACGTCGCACCGGCACTACTCGAAGACCGGCTGCGAGCACATCCGTTGATCAGCCAGGCGATGGCCGTCGGCGATCAGCAGCCGTTCATCGCCGCACTCATCACCATCGACCCGGAAGCGTTTCCGGGGTGGAAACAGCGCAACGGCAAAGACACCGGCGCGTCGGTCGGTGATCTGGCCGAGGACCCGGACCTGCTGGCCGAGATCGACCTCGCCGTCAAGGACGCCAATCAGGCGGTGTCGCATGCCGAGTCGATCCGCAAGTTCCGGATTCTGCCGGTCGACTTCACCGAGGACACCGGCGAGTTGACGCCGACGTTGAAGGTCAAGCGCAAGGTGGTGGCGGAGAAGTTCGCCGCCGACATCGC
This sequence comes from Mycobacterium sp. E802, assembly GCF_001666875.1. Taxonomy (NCBI): domain Bacteria; kingdom Bacillati; phylum Actinomycetota; class Actinomycetes; order Mycobacteriales; family Mycobacteriaceae; genus Mycobacterium; species Mycobacterium sp. E802. The sequence continues at coordinate 94,981 of NZ_LZJD01000157.1, read as the reverse complement.
CGCGCTGTACGGCTGAGCAGCCGGATTCAGCACCGCCGTTCAGCCCGACAGCAACCCGGTCAGCCGGGCGCCCTGAGACCGCCACTGCCAGTTGTCCACCGCCCAGTGCCGCCCGGCCGCGCCCATCGCGGCGGCCCTGGCTGGATCGGCCAACAGATCGGAAACGGCGGACGCGACGGCTCCAACATCGTTGCCGTCGACCACGGTGCCGGTGTGGCCGTCGAGCACGGTTTCCGGTGCCCCGCCGGAGGTTCCGGCGATCACCGGCACCCCGCAGGCCGAGGCCTCCAGATAGACGATGCCCAGGCCCTCGACGTCCAGACCCGCACCACGGGTGCGGCACGGCATGGCGAACACGTCGGCCATCGTGTGGTGGGCCGGCAGTTCGGCCCCGGGCACCGCGCCGGTGAAGATGACGTCGTCGGCCACGTCGTGCGTACGCGCCAGGTGTTGTAGGCGCTGCAGGTAGGGTCCGCCGCCGACGATCACCAGGGCCGCCTCGGGGACGCGACGACGGATGGCCGGCCAAGCCCGGATGAGCATGTCCTGACCTTTGCGCGGTACCAGCCGGGACAGGCACACCACCACCGGACGTTGCCCGAGGCCGTACCGAGCCCGCAGCTCGGCCCGGGCCACCGGATCGGGAACGAACCGGTCGGTGTCGACGCCGGGGGGCAGATGTTCGAGCGCGGCGCGGGGACCGAAGGCCGAGGCGAACCTGCCCCGGGTGTACCGGCTGATGAATGTCACCACATCGGCGTCGTCACCGATGCGGCGCAACGCGCCACGTGCCACCGGCAGCATCGACCAGCCCACCTCGTGGCCGTGGGTACTGGCCACCACACGGCCGGCGCCGGCGCGGCGGGCCAGCGGGCCCAGCAGGGCCAGCGGAGCGGCCGCGCCGAACCACACTGTCTCGATGTCATTCTCGGCGATCAGTTTCTGCATGCGGGCCGCCACGGTGGGCTCTGGCACCATCAGTGAAGTCGGATGTCGCACCACCCGGTACCCGGCCGCGGCGGCTCGGTCGTCATAGTCGCCGGCGCCCTTCCATTTCGGCGCGTACACCGTGAGCTCATGCGAGCCGTCGCGCATCAGCTCCCCGACGAAAGCCTCCAGATATGACTGGATGCCGCCACGGCGCGGTGGAAAGTCGTTGGTGACCAACAAAACCCGCGTCATGGCGACAGGCTATCCGGTCATCCGTCGGCGCCAATCGGCAACCACGGTGTCCAAGCCGGCGCCCAGGGTCTCGCGCACGGCGGTGGCGACGTCGGGATGCCCGGGGCCGCAGGCGCGCTGGTAGAGCTCACGCAGCTGGTCGACACCGTAGGTCTCGGCAACGTACCGGGCGAACCACCACGCCCGGTCATAGGCCAGGCTCCGTGTCTCGCCGGGAGTGTCGAGATCGGCGTCGGTGGGAAGCTGCGCCAGGGCCGCGGCGTGCGCCGGTGGCGCCGTGGACGGTCGCCCGACGTAATCGGCCACGCCCTCGGTGAGCCAGCGCGGCGCGTCGGCCGCGGTCTGCGACCGCGCGGCGTAGTGGAACAGCTCGTGGCGCAGCACAATTCGAAGCGCAGCCGGGCTCATGTCCGCGGCGCCGGGGGCGAACATGACCCGCTGCGCGGTGGTGGTCGCGGCGATATCCGCCACGCCCCCGGCCAGGACGCGGAACTGCTGATCGGAACCGGCCACCGCGATCTCGATGTCACGCCGCCAGCCTGAACCCCAGAACGCCGTCACCGCCGCGGCGGCCTCGGGCATTTCGGCGCCGAGTCGTTTCACCAGTGGCTGCGATCGCGGTCCGCCGAGCGCCAGAAACCGTACGGAACGCCCGTCGGGTAACACCATGGAGGTGACCGGGTCGGGCTGCGATACGGCAGAGGTGACGGTGGACGCCGGCGCTGCGGCGTCCGGGGGTGGCATCGTCGGCCGCGCCGCGGTGGGGCCGAAGACCAACGCCGTGGCCAGCGCGAGTTCGATCACCAACACCGCGGCCAAAAGAGGCCTGCGGCGACGCAGAAGCGGGCGGTCGTCGGACGACTCAGTACCGACGAACGTTGTAGATCGGCGCATTGTTGACCGGGGCGACCCGCACCGGGGTGCCGTAGGTCGACGCATGCACCATCATCCCGTCGCCGATGTAGATGCCCACATGCGAGGCGTCCGAGTAATAGGTCACGACGTCACCGGGCTGCATCGAATCCGTCGAGACCGGTTGACCACCGCGGGCCATGGCCTGACTCGAATGCGGCAGCGAGATCCCGGCGTGCTGGAACGCCCACATCACCAGGCCTGAACAGTCGAAAGAGCTGGGACCGGCGGCACCCCAGGAGTAGGGCGAACCGATGCGGCTCAGCGCCGCCTGGATGACGGTGCCCGAATGTCCGCTGCCCCCATCGGGAAGCGCACCCTCCGGCGGGGCGACGTCACCGGGCGGAATACCGTTCGGCGGGTCAGCCAATACCGCGGGATCCTGCGCCGGTGGCAACGGCTCGGGGGCGGGAACCGGCGGGGTGGGCGGAAGAGTGTTCAGCGCTTCCCGCTGGGCCGGCGTCAACGCCTGGTACTGCGACTTGACGATCTCGATCTGCACCTGCAGCTGACTTTGCTTGGATTGCAGGTCGGCGCGCACTGCGGCGGCCTGCTCGGCGGCGGTCTTGGCCTCGGCGGCCGACTTCGCGGACTCCTTCTCGGCCGCTACGGCCTTCGCACCGGCGGAGCGGAAGTTCTTCATCTGCGTGGACATTTCGGTCGCCATCACCCGCTGCACGGCGAGCTGATCGATCAGCTGCTGTGGCGAACCGGCCGTCAGGATGGCATCCACACCCGAAGTGCGGCCACCCATGTATTGGGCTGCAGCAACCTTGTTGACCGAACCTTGGAAGGTTGCCAGCTGAGATTCGGCAGCGCCGACCGCCGCGGCGTCATCGGCATGCTTCTTTTCCGCAGCTTCTTGTGCGGCAAGCTTATTGTTCAGATCCAGCTGCGCCGAGTGCATGGCCTCGGTGGTCTGCTCGGCCTGGCGCGACAGTTCATTGAGCTTTGCCAGCGCGTCATCCGCGGGATCCGCGTGCGAACTGGCGGCGAGAAATCCGGCGAACAGGGTCAAGCCCGCAATTGCACCTGCAAAAGGTCGCTTGACACGACTTGTGGGCCGATGCGCGCGGTCGTGCCTCAAGTGTTTGTCCTTACAACTGGCGATGGCGAGCCGCCTCGAACTGCTCGAAGGTCTCAGATAGGTTACGAAACGGCATCGGCCTTGTCCAACAGAAGCTGCCAATTTAACAGCCCGGTCTGGGAATTTTCCTGTGCGCCAGCGGATGCGTGTCGTCAGGCGACGCCGGACCTGCCGTCCCGGTGAATCGGCACGAGCCGCAGCCGCGGCGCAAGGCCCACGTCAGCCAGCACTTCCAGGGCCCGACGCTCGTCATCGAGCAAAGTTTCCGGAACGCCGAGCAGCACGCTGACGACACAGTCCTGACAACCCGGGCCACGTACCGCGCAATCGTCGCAGTCGATGGTCACGCTTCCCGCGCGCGGCTCGCCGGTGTCGGGCTCGTCGGCGTAGGACCAGTTGTCCCGCCGCAGTCCGCTCATGTTGACCGTCCTCTCGATCGGTGTTGGGCGCACCGTATCGCCGGGTACCGACAAGCCCCACGCGTAGCGCGTGGCAGCCGCACCTTGTCGGTGCCAGTACCTACGGTCACTGCCATGGGCCAGCGCACAACTGCCGACGCCGAGCAGCTGGCGCTGAGTTTCGACCCCACCTTCGATTCGGTGTCACTCGCTGACACCACCTTTGTCGTGGTAGATCTGGAGACCACCGGTGGCCGGGCCACCGCCAAGGCCCCGGGTGCGGGCTACGACGCCATCACCGAGATCGGCGCGGTCAAGGTCCGCGGCGGCGAGGTACTCGGTGAGCTGGCCACCCTGGTCGACCCGGGTCGGGCGATTCCGCCCCAGATCGTCGAGCTCACCGGGATCACCACGGCGATGGTGCGCAACGCGCCGCGCATCGAAGCGGTGCTGCCGTCGTTTCTGGAATTCTCCCGGGGCGCAGTGCTGGTCGCCCACAACGCCGGGTTCGACATCGGCTTCCTACGCGCGGCGGCCCAACGTGCGCAGCTCGGCTGGCCCCGGCCACCTGTGCTGTGCACGGTGAAACTCGCCCGCCGTGTGTTGACCCGCGACGAGGCGCCCAGTGTGAAGTTGTCGGCGCTGGCCCGGTTGTTCGGTGCGTCCACCACGCCGACCCACCGCGCGCTCGACGATGCCCGCGCCACCGTCGACGTCCTGCACGCACTGATCGAACGCGTCGGCAACCAGGGCGTCCACACCTACGCCGATCTCCGGTCGTACCTACCCGATGTCACGCCGGCGCAGCGTCGTAACCGTTCTCTGGCCGACGGGCTGCCCAACCGCCCCGGCGTCTATCTGTTTCGCGGGCCCTCCGGCGAGGTCCTCTATGTGGGTACCGCGGTGGATCTGCGCCGGCGCGTCCGGCAGTACTTCACCGGTGCCGACCCGCGGGCCCGGATGAAGGAGATGGCCTCGCTGGCTGTCGTGGTCGATCACGTCGAGTGCGCGCATGATCTGGAGGCCGGGGTTCGCGAGCTCCGCCTGCTCGCCGCCCACGCGCCGCCATACAACCGGCGCTCCAAAGCCCCGCAGCGATGGTGGTGGGTGGCGGTCACCGACGAAGCCTTCCCACGACTGTCGGCGGTGCGGAACCCGGGCCCCCGCAGCGCTTTCGGACCGTTCTCGGCCCGATCCGACGCCGTGCAGTCGGCGGCTCTGGTGGCCCGTTTCACCGGCCTGCGCACCTGCACGGCCCGCTTCGGGGCGGCCGGTCGGCACTGCTGCCCCGAGGTGGAGCTGTCACCGTGCCCGGCGCCCCAGGACATCGATGCCCACGCGTACGCGGCCGCAGTCGAGCGTGCCTGCGCACTGATCGACGGCACCGACCACGCCGCGATGACGGCCGCGCTCGACCACATCGGTGAGGTGGCGGCCGCCAGACGGTACGAGACCGCCGCCCGGCTCCGCGATCATGCCGCGGTTGCCATCGAGGCGCTGTGGCGCGGGCAACGGCTACGCGCGCTGGCCGAGGTGCCCGAACTGGTGGCCGCCCGCGGCGATGGCCGCGGCGGCTGGCATTTCGCGGTGATCCGACACGGCCAACTGGCCGGGGCGGGTACGGCACCGCGCGGGGTGCCGCCGATGCCGGTGGTCGACGCGATCTGCGCGGCTGCCCAGGTGATCCTGCCGACCGCAACGCCTTTGGGCGGCGCACTGGTGGAGGAGACCGCACTCATCGCGCGGTGGCTGGCCACCCCGGGCGTCCGCATCGTGCGCACCGACATCGGATACGCCACCCCGATCGGCTCGGCCGGTCGCTTTGCGGCGTGGGCGGCCACCGCCCGTTCGGCCCGGCTGGCCGCCGACCAACAGCAGAACTCAGAACTGCAGGCTGAACCGCACCCAACGCGCGAGCAGTTGTTCGGCCGCACCGGAGTCGATCGCCTCGGTGGCCCGCGCGAGACCGGCCTCCCACGCCGGAACCCACTGGGCGTCGCTGGCTAGCCCCGCATGGGCGACCATCGCCCCCGCCGCGTTGAGCACGACGGCGTCGCGTACCGGTCCCTTGGCCCCGCCCAGGACCGCCCGCGCCTCGGCCGCGTTGGCGGTGGCGTCGCCGCCCACGAGTTCACTGATGTCGGCCCGCTTGAAACCGAAGGCCGCCGGGTCGAACTTCAACCGGTCCACGGTGCCGGCCTGCACGCGCCAGATGGTGCTGGTGGTCGTCGTGGTCAACTCGTCGAGGCCGTCGTCACCGTGCACCACCAACACACTGGAACCGCGGGCGGCATACACGCCGGCCATCACCTCGGCCAGATCGTCGAACGCACAACCGATCAACCCGGCGTGCGGTGAGGCCGGATTGGTCAGCGGCCCGAGCAGATTGAACACCGTCGGAACGCCGATCTCCCGGCGCACCACCGAGGCGTGCCGGTAGGACGGATGGAATTGCGGCGCGAAGGCGAACCCGATCCCGACCTCGGCGACGCTGCGCGCCACTTCTTCCGGCCCCAGGTCGATCCGCACCCCGAGCGCCTCCAACGTGTCGGCACCGCCCGACAACGACGACGCGGCCCGGTTGCCGTGCTTGATCACCGGGACACCGCATGCGGCCACCACGATGGCCGCCATCGTCGACAGGTTCACCGTGTTGGCGCCGTCACCGCCGGTGCCGACGATGTCCACCGTCGCGGTCCCGATCTGATCGGTGGGCACCCGGCGGGCATGCGACAGCATGATGTCGGCCAACTCGCCGACCTCACCCGAGGTCGGCCGTTTCATCTTCATCGCCACCGCGAAGCCGGCGATCTGAGCCGGGGTGGCCACCCCGGTCATGATCTGGTCCATCGCCCATCCCGCGTAACCGTTGGGCAGGCTCTGCTCGGTGGTCAGGCGTCCGAGGATGAGCGGCCACGTCGGCTCAGGATGAGAGCGCGACGCGGAGCCGGACGGGGACGGGGACTGCGGTGAAGATCCAGAAGACACCGCCGAATGCTATCGCTGCGACCATCCGAATCCAGGGTCGCGGGGAACCGAACGCGACACGTTTACGACCAATTGCTCGACCCGGGTGGAGATCGACAACTACAAAGCGTCATACTTGCGGATGTGACGAGCGCTGTAGGTACCTCGGGAACGGCAATCACGTCGCGCGTTCATTCGCTGAACCGGCCGAACATGGTCAGTGTCGGCACCATCGTGTGGCTTTCCAGTGAACTCATGTTCTTTGCTGGACTGTTTGCGATGTATTTCACGGCGCGCGCCCAAGCTGGTGGAGACTGGCCGCCCGAGCCAACCGAACTCAATTTGGCCCTTGCCGTACCGGTGACGCTGGTGCTGATCGCGTCATCCTTCACCTGCCAGATGGGCGTGTTCGCCGCCGAGCGCGGCGACGTGTTCGGGCTGCGCCGGTGGTATGTGATCACGTTCCTGATGGGCCTGTTCTTCGTACTGGGCCAGGGATACGAGTACATCCACCTGGTGGAGCACGGCACCACCATCCCGGGCAGTGCCTACGGATCGGTCTTCTACCTGGCCACCGGTTTCCACGGACTGCACGTGATCGGCGGTCTGGTTGCCTTCATCCTGCTGCTGGCCCGCACCAAGATGAGTAAGTTCACGCCCGCGCAGGCCACCGCAGCGATCGTCGTCTCGTACTACTGGCACTTCGTCGACATCGTCTGGATTGCGCTGTTCGCCACCATCTACTTTGTCCGATGATCGGCTCGCCAAAGCGTCCGATGATCGACTCGATGAGAAGGGGTTCGATGACCAGCAAGTCGCGCCGACGGCTGCGCCGGCGATTGTCAGCAGGTCTGCTGCTGTTGATCGGCCTGTCAGTCGCAGGTGGTGTTGCGGCCACGCTGACACCTACACCGCAGGTTGCGGTCGCCGACGAATCGCAGTCGGCGCTGCTGCGCACGGGTGAGCAACTGTTCGACACGTCGTGCGTCTCGTGCCACGGCGCCAACCTGCAGGGTGTGCCCGATCGCGGGCCCAGCCTGATCGGCACCGGCGAGGCGGCGGTGTACTTCCAGGTGTCGACGGGACGTATGCCCGCGATGCGTGGTGAGGCCCAGGCACCGTCCAAGCCGGAGCACTTCGACGAGTCGCAGATCGATGCGCTCGGTGCCTTCGTGCAGGCCAACGGCGGCGGCCCGACCGTGATCCGCGACGAGAACGGCGCGGTGGCCCAGGAGTCCCTGATGGGGTCCGACGTGGCCCGCGGTGGCGACCTGTTCCGGTTGAACTGCGCCTCATGCCACAACTTCACCGGCAAGGGCGGCGCGCTGTCCTCCGGTAAGTACGCCCCCGACCTCGGGGACGCGAACCCGCAACAGATCTATACCGCGATGCTGACCGGGCCGCAGAACATGCCCAAGTTCTCCGACCGGCAGTTGTCGCCGGAAGAGAAGCGCGACATCGTCGCCTATGTCCGCGAATCGGCCGAGACGCCCAGCTACGGCGGCTACGGGCTCGGCGGCTTCGGGCCGGCTCCCGAAGGCATGGCGATGTGGATTATCGGAATGGTGGCCGCCATCGGTGTGGCCATGTGGATCGGGGCACGCGCATGAGTCAGGACGACCCGAACAACAAGGGTGATATGAAGGGCACCGACACCCCGGGTCAGACCGGTGTGCCCGGGCAGCCCACCGACGCCGAACTGGCGAACATGTCGCGTGAGGAACTCGTCGACCTCGGCGGCAAGATGGACGGCGTCGAGACCATCTTCAAGGAGCCGCGCTGGCCGGTTCCCGGCACCAAGGCCGAGAAGCGCACCGAACGGATGGTCGCGTACTGGCTTCTGCTGGGCGGGCTTTCGGGCCTGGCGCTGCTGCTGGTCTTCCTGTTCTGGCCGTGGGAGTACAAGCCTTTCGGTTCCGAAGGTGAGTTCCTCTACACGCTGGCCACCCCGCTGTACGGCCTGACCTTCGGTCTGTCGATCCTGTCGATCGGCGTGGGGGCGGTGCTGTTCCAGAAGAAGTTCATCCCCGAGGAGATCTCGGTCCAGGAGCGTCACGACGGGCGCTCCCCCGAGCTGCACCGCAAGACCATCGCGGCCAACCTGACCGACGCCCTGGAGGGCTCGACCGTCAAGCGCCGCAAGCTGATCGGTCTGTCGCTGGGCATCGGCCTGGGCGCGTTCGGCGCCGGCACCCTGGTGGCCTTCATCGGCGGGTTGATCAAGAACCCGTGGAAGCCCGTCGTGCCCACCGCCGAAGGCAAGAAGGCCGTGTTGTGGACCTCGGGGTGGACGCCCCGATTCCACGGCGAGACCATCTACCTGGCGCGCGCGACCGGACGTCCCGGCTCGTCGCCGTTCGTCAAGATGCGGCCCGAGGATCTCGATGCCGGTGGCATGGAGACCGTCTTCCCCTGGCGTGAGTCTGACGGCGACGGCACCACCGTCGAGTCCGAGCACCACTTGACCGAGATCGCCATGGGTGTGCGTAACCCGGTGATGCTCATCCGCATCAAGCCGGCCGACATGCCCCGCGTGGTCAAGCGGAAGGGCCAGGAGAGCTTCAACTTTGGTGAGCTGTTCGCCTACACCAAGGTCTGCTCGCACCTGGGCTGCCCGTCGTCGCTGTACGAGCAGCAGACCTACCGCATCCTTTGCCCGTGCCACCAGTCTCAGTTCGACGCGTTGCACTTCGCAAAGCCCATATTCGGTCCGGCTGCGCGCGCGTTGGCGCAGCTGCCCATCACCATCGACAAAGACGGCTACCTCGTCGCCAACGGCGACTTCGTCGAACCCGTCGGACCGGCATTCTGGGAGCGCAAATCATGAGCCCTGACCTTGCCAAGATCGCTGCCGCACAAGGCGATGCGATCGATTCCCGTTACCATCCGTCGGCGGCGGTGCGCCGGCAGCTGAACAAGGTGTTCCCCACCCACTGGTCCTTCCTGCTGGGTGAGATCGCGCTGTACAGCTTCATCGTGCTGCTGATCACCGGTGTCTGGCTGACGCTGTTCTTCGATCCGTCGATGGCACACGTCACCTACGACGGTGTGTACCAACCCCTTCGGGGTGTGCAGATGTCGCGGGCCTACGAGTCCGCACTCGACATCAGCTTCGAGGTGCGCGGCGGTCTGTTCGTCCGCCAGATCCACCACTGGGCCGCACTGATGTTCGCCGCGTCGATCATGGTGCACATGGCGCGCATCTTCTTCACCGGTGCGTTCCGCCGTCCGCGTGAGGCCAACTGGGTGATCGGCTCGCTGCTGCTGATCCTGGCGATGTTCGAGGGTTACTTCGGCTACTCGCTGCCCGACGATCTGCTGTCCGGTATCGGTCTGCGTGCCGCGCTGTCGTCGATCACCCTGGGCATGCCGATCATCGGCACCTGGCTGCACTGGGCGCTGTTCGGCGGGGACTTCCCCGGCGAGATCCTGATCCCGCGCCTGTACGCCCTGCACATCCTGTTGATCCCGGGCATCATCCTGGCCCTCATCGGTGCCCACATGGCGCTGGTGTGGTTCCAGAAGCACACCCAGTTCCCCGGCCCCGGCCGCACCGAGACCAACGTGGTCGGTGTGCGCGTCATGCCGGTGTTCGCGGTGAAGTCGGGTGCGTTCTTCGCGATCATCACCGGCGTGCTCGGCCTGATGGGCGGCTTGCTGACGATCAACCCGATCTGGAATCTGGGTCCCTACAAGCCGTCTCAGATCTCGGCCGGTAGCCAGCCCGACTTCTACATGATGTGGACCGAGGGTCTGGCGCGTATCTGGCCGGCCTGGGAGTTCTACCCGTTCGGCCACACCATCCCCGCGGTGGTCTGGGTCGCGTTGATCATGGGCGGCGTGTTCGCGCTGCTGATCGCCTACCCCTTCATCGAGAAGAAGGTCACCGGCGACGACGCGCACCACAACCTGCTGCAGCGTCCGCGCGACGTTCCGGTGCGTACGGCGATCGGTGCCATGGCGATCGCGTTCTACATGGTGCTGACCCTGGCCGCGATGAACGACATCATCGCCTTGAAGTTCCACATCTCGCTGAATGCGACCACCTGGATCGGTCGTATCGGCATGGTGGTGCTGCCGGGCATCGTGTACTACATCGCCTACCGCTGGGCCATTTCGCTGCAGCGCAGTGACCGTGAGGTGCTCGAGCACGGCATCGAGACGGGCATCATCAAGCGCCTGCCGCACGGGGCGTACGTCGAGTTGCACCAGCCGCTGGGACCGGTCGATGATCACGGCCACCCGATCCCGCTGGAGTACCAGGGTGCTGCCCTGCCGAAGCGGATGAACAAGCTCGGCTCGGGTGGTGCACCCGGTACCGGCAGCTTCCTGTTCGCCGATCCGGCCGTCGAGCACGATGCGCTCACCGAGGCGGCCCACGCCTCCGAGCACAAGGCGCTCACCGCACTGCGGGAGTACCAGGAGCAGGACGGTAACGGGAAGCCCAACGGTCACCACTGACCACTCCCCTACCCTGAACAATCGCCGCAGCTCTCTTCGGAGAGTTGCGGCGATTGTCTTATGGGGGTGTGCCGGTATTGGTCTAGGGCTGATCTCGGGCTGATCTAAGGCTGACGGTCCACCGAGATTGCAGACAGGGACAAGATTGGCGACGATCTTGTCCCTGCGTGCAATCTCGGTGCTGCCGGACCCTCACGGGAGGTAACAGCCAGAGCAATTCACGCGATCCTGGATCTCAGCTGGGCGGATCCGCCGCACCGCGATCGGCAACGCCGGATGTGGGCAGAAAGAATTGAGAAAGAACTACGCCGAGAGACGGTCGAGCTCGCGCAGCGCCACGATCAGCAGCGCCACGACGCCCGCGGTGACCACACCGACCAGGCCGTAGAGGCACCAGGCCAGCGCATTGCTGCCGGTGGCCATCAGGTAGGTGGCCAGCCCGACGGCCGCGGTCCCGATGCCCAGGGCGCAGGTGACCGCCAAGGTGAACCGCAGCCACACCACCGCGGCCGCGGCGGTCGGCGCACCGTTGTCTGCGGCGTAACGGCTCATCGAGACCGGTGCGGCGCGATAACTGCCACCGATGGGACGCGGTGAGCGGGCCGGTGGCTGCGGTCGTCGTCCTGGCTGACGGTTGTCGGCCTGGGCTCGCGCCCGCAGCAACAGCGGCACCGCCGCAGCGATGACCACCACGGACAACCCGATCACGGTGTAGAGCACCCACGGGGTGTCAGCACCTTCGGAGCCTTGTGGGTGGCTTCGGCCCAAGTCGACGAGGGCGACCACCGCGGCCACCCCGGCTCCCAGGGCAGCGAGCCAGACCGCGGCGCACGCGCCCAGCAAGACCCGGTCGGTGTTCTCGAGTTCGCTGATCGGACTGGTCATCAGCAGGCTGTCTGTGCCGAATTGTTGGCATTGGAGGAAAGCACGGTCCCGTCACTGGCCGTGATCGAGCAGTTCAGCCTGCTGACCAGAAAGAGGCTGGAGGCCTCGACCGAACCCACGTCCGAATTGGAGATCGGCGTCATTGTGAAGGTCCACGGGATATAGACGTTGCGCAGCGTGCGCCGGTTTCCGTTGCCGTCGACATAGGTGATCGTGATGATGTCACCCGGCGCCTTGGTGCCCGTCACCGAATACGTGACCTGACGCGGTCCGGCATGCGTCGTGGTCGTGGTGGGCGGCGGCGTCGTCGTACTCGGAGCCGGCGGCGGCGGGGCCTCACTGGTCGGGGCCGGCGGAGGCGGCGGCGGCTCGGTCACGGTCACCGTCTCGGGCGGCGGCGGAGGCGGCAGCTCCTCCGATGTCGGCGGGGGCGGCGGCGGAGGCGGTGTGGTGGTGGTGATCTCGTCTTGCACCGGCGGCCTCGACGTCGTCGTACTGGGCTTGGGCGTCGCGAGGTTGTCGGTTTCGCTGTCGCGGGTCACCAGCGCAGCCACCGAGGCTACGAGCGCCACCGCTGCGATGATGGCCGTGATACCGACCACCCACGGCCAGCGCGGCGGCGGGGCGGTGTCGACGAGTTCGGTCGCCGGGTCGTAGTCGTCGTAGTCGTAGAGCGCCACGTCGGCGGGCACGTACGGCCCGCTGGTGAACTGCTCGGACTCCGGCGCGGAGTACGCCTGTGAGTAGAACTCCGTCTCACCGGCATCCGCGTCGGCACCCGACACCTGTGTTGCGTCCTCGGGTGCCGAATGCTTTCCGGCTTGCTGATCCGGCACGTCAGAACCGGAGGCACCCGGTTCCGGGGGATTCGGCCCGCTCATCTACGCCTATCCTTCTCGACAACTTCGCTGCCACGCGGATCGAACGGAGCCGTTCGCTGGTGACAGCGCCCCGGCAACATTACCCAACGGGGAGAGGCCGGTCAGTCCGGCGCTGCCGGTGGCGGATGAAGTGACGACCCGATTGTGACCTTGATCAGGCCACAATCGGCACGTCGTCGGACGGGTCAGTGCTTCTCAGGACCCCAGTAGTACTCGAAGACCAGGCCACCGACTGCCATCAGCACCAGGCAGATGCCGGCCACCATCAACCAAGGCAGCCACAGGGCGGTGCCCACCGCGACGACCGAGAAGGCCAGCGCGATCAGGATCGGCCACCAGCTGTGCGGCGAGTAAAAGCCCAGTTCGCCTGCGCCGTCGCTGATCTCGGCGTCCTCATAGTCCTCGGGGCGGGTGTCGAGGCGACGGGCCACGAAGCGGAAGAACGTTCCGGTGATCAGGGTCAGACCGGTGGTGAGCGCCAGGGCGGTGGTACCGGCCCACTCGACGCCACCATTGGCGAACATCGCCGTCAACACGCCGTACACGACCGCCGACAACGCGAAGAACGCCGTCAGGATCTCGAACAGTCGAGCTTCAATATGCATTGCGTGTAGCCCCTACTTGCTCGCCTGCGGTGCCTGCTCACCGCGTCGGGTGTCGAACGGGTGAGTGGTGATGGCCAGCGGCGGCTGGTTGATTGCCGCCAACGCCTCGGCATTGGTCTTGCCCGCGCTGCGCTGATCGATGTAGGCCTTGAAGTCGTTGGGCTCGACGACCCGGACCTCGAAGTTCATCATCGAGTGGTAGGTGCCGCACATCTCGGTGCAGCGCCCGACGAACGCGCCGGTCTGCTCGATCTTGCTGACCTGGAAGATGTGATCCGAGTGGTTGGCCACCGGCTCGGGCATCACGTCACGCTTGAACAGGAACTCCGGCACCCAGAAGCCGTGGATCACGTCCGCGGAGTTGAGCTGGAATTCGACGCGCTTGCCGACCGGGAGCACCAGAACCGGGATCTCGTTGGAGGTGCCCAGCGTCTCGATCTTGTCGAAGTTCAGGTAGGTGCGGTCCTCGGGGTTGAGGCCACGCACGGCGCCGACGCGCTCGTGACCGTGCTCGTCCTTGCCCTCCGGCTTGGAGGTCATCGCGGCCTTGCGCTCCGGATCGGCACCGTCGTAGTCGAACGACCCGTCGGCGAAGTCGATCTTCTGGTAACCGAACTTCCAGTTCCACTGGAAGGCGGTCACGTCGATGACGACCTCGGGGTTGGGATCCTTGTGCAGCATGCGCTCCTGGACCACCACGGTGAAGTAGAACAGCACCGAGATGATGAGGAACGGGATGACCGTCAGGGCCAGCTCGAGCGGCATGTTGTAGCCGAACTGGCGCGGAAGCTCGGTGTCACCCTTCTTCTTCCGGTGGAACGCACTCGACCAGAAGATCAGAGCCCACACGATGGCGCCCACGACGAAGGACGCAATCACGGAGCCGATCCACAGCTCTCGGTTGAGTTTGCCCTCCGGGGTGATACCCGTCGGCCAGCCGAGCGCGAGTGCGTCCTGCCAGCTGCAGCCGCTCAGCAAGAATGCCGAGCCACCCAGGACGATTGACAACAACGCCGCTCGGGCCACCGCCTTAAGCCCGCGAGGTGTCACGTTGGCGCCTCCTAGATCGGTATTTCGCGACCGCGACCGGTCGTTGTTTTGCGAATACTACGCAGCGTAGACCACGCCCGTACACGGGAGCGAAGCGACTGGCGCAACAGCGCGGGTGGTGGTCTACCGAACCCGTCGGATCAGACATACTGGCGCGGTGTGCGGACTGCTCGCCTTGGTAACTGCCCCCTCCCACTCGACCCAGGCTGACGCCTCCCCCAGCCCCGTATCGGAAGCCGAATCGCGGCTGGTCGACGCCGTGGCGAACGCTTCGCACCTGATGCGTCACCGCGGTCCCGACGAGCCGGGCACCTGGGCGGACCCGGCCGGCGCCGGAGCGGACGGCTCCGCCGACGGCACCGTGGTGCTCGGCTTCAACCGGCTGTCGATCATCGACATCGCCCATAGCCATCAACCGTTGCGCTGGGGCCCGGTCGATGCGCCGGACCGGTACGTGCTGGTGTTCAACGGCGAGATCTACAACTACCTCGAACTCCGCGAAACGTTGACCGCCGAATACGGTGCGGTGTTTCACACCGACGGTGACGGCGAGGCCATCGTCGCGGCGTACCACCATTGGGGTCCCGACGCGCTGCACCGGCTGCGTGGCATGTTCGCGTTCGCGCTGTGGGACACGAAAGAGCGCGAGTTGTTCTGCGCTCGGGACCCCTTCGGCATCAAACCGCTGTACCTGGCCACCGGCCCGGGCGGGACCGCGGTTGGCAGCGAGAAGAAGTGCCTGCTGGACCTGGCCGGCCTGCTGGGGCTCGACCTGGGCATCGACGAGCGGGCCGTGCAGCACTACACCGTGCTGCAGTACGTGCCCGAACCCGAGACGCTGCACCGCGGGATCCGCCGGTTGGAGTCCGGTAGTTACGCGCGGTTGAAACCCGGTGGGCGCCCCGAGGTGACGCGCTATTTCGTCCCGAAGTTCAACGCCGTGCCGTTCGTCAAGGGCGCCGAGCAGTCCCGCTACGACGAGATCACCGCCGCGCTGGAGGATTCCGTCGCCAAGCACATGCGGGCCGACGTGACGGTCGGTGCGTTCCTGTCCGGCGGGATCGACTCGACGGCGATCGCCGCGTTGGCGATGCGCCACAACCCCCGGCTGATCACGTTCACCACCGGATTCGAGCGCGAGGGCTTCTCCGAGGTCGACGTGGCGGTGGCGTCGGCGGAAGCGATCGGCGCCCGGCACGTCACCAAGGTCGTCAGCGCCGCGGAGTTCGTCGAGGCGCTGCCCGAGATCGTGTGGTACCTCGACGAGCCGGTGGCCGACCCGGCGTTGGTGCCGCTGTTCTTCATCGCCCGTGAGGCGCGTAAGCACGTGAAGGTGGTGCTGTCCGGTGAGGGCGCCGACGAGTTGTTCGGCGGCTACACGATCTATCGGGAACCGTTGTCGCTCAAGCCTTTCGACTATCTCCCCCGGCCGGTGCGCAAGTCGCTGGGCAGGGCGTCCAAGCCGCTGCCGGAAGGGATGCGCGGCAAGAGCCTGCTGCACCGCGGCTCGCTGACACTGGAGGAGCGCTACTACGGCAACGCCCGCAGTTTCTCCGACGACCAGTTGCGCGCGGTGCTGCCGCGGTTCCGGCCCGACTGGACGCACACCGACGTCACCGCCCCCGTGTACGGCGCGTCGCAGGGCTGGGATCCGGTGGCCCGCATGCAGCACATCGACCTGTTCACCTGGCTGCGGGGCGACATCCTGGTCAAGGCCGACAAGATGACCATGGCCAACTCGCTGGAGTTGCGGGTGCCGTTCCTGGATCCCGAGGTGTTCGCGGTGGCCTCGCGGCTACCGGTCGATCAGAAGATCACCCGATCGACCACCAAGTACGCATTGCGGCGCGCGCTGGAACCGATCGTCCCGGCGCATGTGTTGAACCGGCCCAAACTCGGCTTCCCGGTGCCGATCCGGCACTGGTTGCGCGCCGGTGAGCTGATGGACTGGGCCTATGCGATGACGGCCTCGTCGGGAGCCGGCCAGTATGTCGACTTGGCTGCGGTGCGCACCATGCTCGATGAGCACCGCAGCGGCGTCAGCGATCACAGCCGCCGGCTGTGGACGGTGTTGATCTTCATGCTGTGGCACGCCATCTTCGTCGAGCACAGCGTGACCCCCCAGATCAAGGAACCGCACTATCCGGTCCAGCTGTAGCCGGGCCGACGGTCCGGCCCGGCTCTGACCGGGGCCGGGTCAGCCGGCCAGCGCCTTGCCGATCTCGGCACCGGCCTCGGCACCGTAGGCGTCGGACAGCCGCTGCACCGCCTCGGCGGCGTCCCAGGTCCATTCCTGCGGGCCCGTCGCCTCCAGCACCAGTACCGCCACCAGGGAGGCCAGCTGGGCGGAGCGCTCCAGACCCAACCCGGCACTGCGCCCGGTCAGGAAGCCGGCACGGAACGCGTCGCCGATGCCGGTGGGGTCGGCCTGATGCTTCTCCGGCACCACGTCGACGTGCACGAACGTGCCGTCGGAGCTGACCAGGTCGACGCCCTTGGCGCCCAGGGTGGTCACGCGCATACCGATCTGGCTCATCACCTGCGCCTCACTCCACCCGGACTTCTGCAGCAGCAGGTCCCACTCGTAATCGTTGGTGAACAGGTAGGCCGCGCCGTTGATGAGCTTGCGGATTTCCTCACCCGAAAGCCGGGCCAGCTGCTGGGACGGGTCGGCGGCGAAGGCCAGCCCGAGCTTCCGGCACTCCTCGGTGTGCAGGAACATCGCCTCGGGGTCGTTGGCGCCGATGATCACCAGCTCCGGCGTGCCGATCCGCTCGACCAGCGCGGCCAGGGAGATGTTGCGCGCCTCAGACATCGCACCCGGGTAGAACGAGGCGATCTGGGCCATGTCCTCATCGGTGGTGCAGACGAAACGTGCGGTGTAGGCGGTCTCGGAGATCAGCACGCTGCCGCAGTCCACGCCCGCGTTCTGAAGCCAGGTCCGGTATTCGTCGAAATCCTGCCCGGCCGCACCGACGAGGGCGACATCGCCGCCGAGCGCGCCGATCGCGAACGCCATGTTGCCCGCGACACCGCCACGGTGGATCACCAGATCGTCGACCAGGAAGCTCAGCGACACCTTCTGCAGGTGGTCAGCCAGCAGCTGCTCGGAGAACTTCCCCGGGAACCGCATCAGATGGTCGGTCGCGATGGATCCGGTCACTGCGATGGTCACGAATGTCACCCTTCATTTTGTTAAGTCGGCTACATAAACCCTACTCACGCAGCCCGGTGGCCAGTCTGAGCCACGGTCGCACTTTTCGGGTTGCGCTAACCTGCGTATAACCGTATTCCCGGTCACCGTAGACGGCTGACCCACCTCCAGATCACGCGGGAGCGCCCATAGATGACTGGTTCATACCAGTACCCCGAGCACATTCCGCCCCAGCAGTATCCCGAGCAGATACCGTCCGTTCCTCCGGTCTACCCGGGGACGATGCCGCCGCCAGTTCCATACCCCAGGCGTCGGTGGCCCAAAATCCTGGCGGCAGTGCTGGCGGTGGTCGCGCTGGCAGGCGTGCTGATCGCGGTGTTGACCTCACGAGGCGGCGGTTCTGCGGCGCCGGAGGCGGTCTCGGACGCCAAAGCTCAGGCGGCGATCCAGGAATATCTAGACGCCCTGGTCGAAGGGGATGACGAAACCATCGCGCGCCACACGTTGTGCGGGCTGTACGACGGGGTGAAGGACCGCAAGGCAGATCTCGCGGTGGCCGGCCTGGCCAGCGACGCTTTCCGCAAGCAGTTCAGCCACGTCGAGGTGACCGGCATCGACAAAAACGTGCCGTGGTCCACCACGCAGGCGCAGGTGCTGTTCACCATGAAGGTGGCCCCGGCCAGCGGATCGGCACGCGGGCAGCGCCCCATGGACGAGGAACAACAGGGCGTGGCGCAGCTGCTGGTACAGAGAGACGGAAAGAACGAGCAGGTGCTGGTGTGCTCGTACGTGCTGCGGACCGGCGGTCAGTACTGACCGCCGGTTGTCAGCTCACGTCAGTTGAAGGAGTCGCCGCAGGCGCAGGAGCCGGTGGCGTTGGGGTTGTCGATCGTGAAGCCCTGCTTCTCGATCGAGTCGACGAAGTCGATGGTGGCGCCCTGCACGTACGGAGCGCTCATCCGGTCGACGGTCAGATTGACGCCGCCGAACTCGGCGGTCAGATCACCGTCGAGCGTCCGGTCGTCGAAGAACAGGTTGTAGCGCAGGCCGGCACAGCCGCCCGGCTGCACCGCGATACGCAGCGCGAGGTCGTCGCGGCCTTCCTGGTCCAGCAGCGCCTTCGCCTTCGACGCCGCGGCGTCCGTCAGGGTCACACCGTGGGTCTCGGTGGAGGTGGCGTCCTGAACAGTCATAGCTCTCCCTAAGCATCCCTGGGCATCTCTGATGCCGGTACAGCTGAAGTACGTCGCAAACACGTGGAGGAAACCGCGCGTCTACTACCTCAACGGTACCTTGTTCCGCCGCTATTCCCGACTTATCCACAGGCCGGGGCATGTGGCCAGCACACATTCCACGGGCAGTAACCTGGCTGGCGTGAAGCTGCTGGGCCGTAAGAAGGACAACGAAGGCGAACCTGCCGGGACCGACGAGGTCACGGGCACCGTGTCCGCCGAATCGACTTCCGCATCATCGTCGTCGGCAGGCGGCACCGCGCCCAAGGGCAGGCCGACACCCAAACGCAGCGAGGCCACCAAGCGACGCGGGCCGGTTGCCCCCGCTCCCCTGACCGCCGCCGAGGCGCGGCAGCGTCGCAAGGAACTGCGTGGGCCCAAGCTGTCGAAGGAAGAGCGCAAGATCGAGCGGATCACCCGTCGCGCCGACATGGCCGACCGCCGCGAGAAGATGATGGCCGGCGACGAGGCCTATCTGCTGCCGCGGGACAAGGGCCCGGTGCGCCGCTATGTCCGCAACATCGTCGACGCCCGTCGCAACGTGCTGGGCCTGTTCATGCCGGCCGCGCTGGCGATGATCTTCTTCATGCTCGCGCTGCCCTCGCTGAAGTTCCAGCAGATCCTGTCCTACGCCATGCTGATCCTGGTGGTCATCATGCTCATCGACGGGCTGATCGTGGGCCGCAAGGTCAACCGCATGGTGGACGAGAAGTTCCCCGACAACACCGAAAGTGGTTTCAAACTCGGGCTTTACGCGGCCAGCCGGGCGTCGCAGCTGCGCCGCATGCGCGCGCCGCGACCGATGGTCAACCGCGGCGACAAGATCTCTTGATGGCCGTTGGGGCGGCCTGAGGCGTGCGGACCCTGGTGCTCGGCGGTATCCGGTCGGGAAAATCACAGTGGGCCGAGGCGGCCGTGACGGCCGCGGCCGGGGACCACGTGCCCGTGCGGTACCTGGCCACCGGCCCGGCCGCAGACAGCGACGGCTCCTGGGCTCAGCGCGTGCACGCACATCGGGTCCGCCGGCCGGCGCACTGGCGCACCGTGGAGACCACCGACCTGGCGACTGACCTGGCCGGTGATCCCGACACCGCGACGCTTGTCGACGACATCGGCGGTTGGCTGACAACGGCCATGGACCGCCTCGGCGCCTGGGCGGGAGCACCGGTGCACGACGAGGTGGATGCACTCCTGGAGGCGGTCGAGGCATTCGCCGCTCCCCTGGTCCTGGTCAGTCCCGAGGTCGGGCTCACCGTGGTGCCCGCCACCGAGGCGGGCCGCCGGTTCGCCGACGAATTGGGCACGGTCAACCAACGCCTGGCCGCGGTGTGTGACCGGGTGGTACTGGTGGTGGCCGGCCAGCCGCTCACGGTGAAGGAGCCGTCATGACCGAATTCGATGCGTCCTTCGCCCCGATCGCCGAGCCGGATCCCGAGGTGGCCGCCAGCGCACGGGCCCGGCAGGCGCTGCTGACCAAACCGCCCGGCTCGTTGGGCCGGCTCGAAGATCTCTCGGTCTGGGCGGCCGCCTGCCAGGGCGTGTGTCCACCGCGCGCCCTCACCCGGCCCCGGGTGGTGGTCTTCGCCGCCGACCACGGGGTCACGGCGGCGGGCGTCTCGGCGTTCCCCTCGGCGGTGACCGGGCAGATGGTGGCCAACTTCGACGCCGGCGGTGCCGCGATCAACGTCATCGCCGAGGTGGCCGGGGCGTCCGTACGGGTGGTCGACATCGCCGTCGACTGCGACGAGCCACTGTCCGCTGCGATCGGCGCGCACAAGGTTCGGCGCAGCTCGGGCAACATCGCCGTCGAGGATGCGCTCAGCCGCGAAGACGCGCTGGCTGCACTCACCGCGGGGCGCCGGATCGCCGACGACGAGGTGGACGGTGGCGCCGACCTCCTCATCGCAGGCGATATGGGTATCGGAAACACCACGGCGGCAACGACTCTGGTGGCCGCGCTGACCGGGGCCGAACCGGTGGTGGCGGTCGGCCGCGGCACCGGGATCGACGATCCCGGGTGGATGCGCAAGGCCGCCGCGGTGCGCGACGCGCTGTACCGGGCACGGGATGTGACGCGCGATCCGCTGGGTCTGCTGCAGGTATGCGGCGGTGCCGATCTGGCCGCGATGGCGGGTTTTCTGGCCCAGGCCGCGCTGCGACGCACCCCGGTGTTGCTCGACGGGCTGGTGGTGACGGCCGCGGCCCTGGTGGCCGAACAGTTGGCACCGGGCGCACGGGCGTGGTGGCAGGCCGGTCACCGGTCGACCGAACCAGCCCACAGTCTGGCGCTGTCGCACCTGGGGCTGGAGCCGATCGTCGACCTCGACATGCGCCTGGGCGAAGGCACCGGCGCGGCGGTGGCGCTGCCCATCGTGCGGGCCGCGATCGCCACGCTGGCCTCGATGGCCACCTTCGCCGAAGCCGCAGTAGCCGGACCGCCTGAATCAACACCATGATCACCGCGCTCGGCGGGGCCTTCGCGTTCGGCACGGTGCTGCCGGTGCGCACCTCGGCAGGCATCGGCCGGGGCGCGCTGACCGCGCTGCCGGTGGTGGGCCTGGTACTCGGCGCGCTGGCGGCGGCGGTGGTGGCCGGTGGCCAGTGGGCCTTCGGCACCGGCACTGCACTTCCCGGTCTGCTGGCCGTGGCCGTCCTGTTGCTGGTCACCCGTGGACTGCACATCGACGGGTTTTGCGACACCGTTGACGGCCTGGGTTGTTACGGCCTGCCGGAGCGGGCACTTACGGTCATGCGCGAAGGGTCCGCCGGGCCGTTCGGTGTGGCTGCGACGATCGTCGTGATCGGTTGCCAGGCAATGCCTTTCCATCAGATCAGCGCCGTTGCCACCGTAGTCGCCGTCGCCGCGGGACGGGTCGCGGCGGTGGCCGCATGCCGACGGTCGGTGCCGGCAGCGGCAGGTAGCTCACTCGGCGGTGCGGTGGCAGGCACCCAGCCGGTTGCGGTGGTGATTGCCTGGCTGGTCGTGGTCACGGCGCTCGCCGCCTGGGCGGGGCCGCGGATGTGGCAGGGCCCGGTGGTGGTCCTGGTCGCGGTGGGCGCTTCGGTGCTCTTGGTCGCCCACTGCGTGCGCCGGTTCGGCGGCATCACCGGCGATGTCCTCGGCGCCGCAGTCGAGGTGACGACGACGTTGACCGCGCTGGGGCTGGCGGTCGGCTAGTTCAGCCGGGCCATCCAACCGTGCGTGTCGGCGAAGGTGCCCCGCTGGATCCCGGTCAGGGTGTCGCGCAGCGCCATCGTGATCTCGCCGGGTTGCCCGTCGGCGATGGTGAACTCCTCCGGCGAATCGGAATTGCCGTACTTCACCTTCGACACCGGGGTGATCACCGCGGCGGTGCCACACGCGAACACCTCGGTGATCTCGCCCGCGGCGGCCTTCTTCTGCCATTCGTCGACGTCGATCTTGCGTTCCTCGACGGCGAAGCCGGCATCGGTGGCCAACTGCAACAAGGAATCTCGCGTGATGCCCGGCAACAGCGAGCCGGACAGCTCAGGGGTGACGAGCCGGGCTGAGCCACCGCTGCCGAACACGAAGAACAGGTTCATCCCGCCCATCTCTTCGACGTAGCGGCGTTCGAGCGCGTCCAACCACACCACCTGATCGCAGCCGTTCTCGGCGGCTTGGGCCTGCGCCAGCAGCGAGGCCGCGTAGTTGCCGCCGAACTTGGCCGCACCGGTGCCCCCGGGTGAGGCCCGCACGTACTCGTGCGACAGCCACACACTGACCGGCTTGACGCCGCCCTTGAAGTAGGCCCCGGCCGGGGAGCCGATGACCAGGTAGCGGTACTCGTTGGCCGGACGCACGCCGAGCCCGGGCTCGGTGGCGATCACGAACGGTCGCAGATACAGCGACTCCTCGCCGCCGGCGGCGGGCACCCACTTCTCGTCGACCGCGATGAGCCGGCGCAGCGAATCGATGAACACGTCCTCGGGCAGTTCCGGGATGGCCAACCGCCGCGACGAGGCACGCAACCGCGCCGCGTTGGATTCCGGCCGGAACGACACGATCGAGCCGTCGGCCCAGCGGTACGCCTTGAGCCCCTCGAACACTTCCTGCGCGTAGTGCAGCACGATGGCCGACGGATCGAGCTCGATCGGCCCATACGGGATCACCCGCGGGTCGTGCCAGCCCTGACCGTCGGTGTAGTCGATGGCCACCATGTGGTCGGTGTGGTACTTGCCGAAACCGGGGTTGGCCAGAATGGATTCGCGTACCGCATCGGTCGCCGGATTCGCGTTGGCAGAAACCGTGAACTCGAGCTGGCCGCTAGTCATGCAGCGATTGTATCGCCCGAGCGCCAGCCGATTTACCCGCGGGAGCGGGGCCTCAGCGGGTGTGCGGGGTCACGAACGGTGGCTTGACCACCTCGCATTCGACGGCGCGGCCGCGCACGTCGACGCTCACCCGCTGCCCGTCGGCGATGTCGTGGTCGGTGTCGATGAGGGCCAGCGCGATACCGACTTTCAGGGTGGGCGAGAACGTCCCCGACGTCGTGGTGCCGATCCGGACGTCCTCCGTTACCCCAGGACCCAGCACCGCGAGATCCGCACGCAACACCCCGCGACCGACCGCCTTCAGCCCGCGCAACACCCGGGCCGGCCCGGCCTCCTTCTCGGCCAGTAGTGCCTCGCGTCCCCAGAAGGCGTCCTTCTTCCACCCGACCGCCCAACCGGTGCGGGCCTGCAGCGGCGAGATGTCCAGCGACAGCTCGTGGCCGTGCAGCGGATAGCCCATCTCGGTGCGCAGCGTGTCACGGGCGCCCAGGCCCGCGGGTTCTCCCCCGGCCTCGCGCACCGCCGCCAGCAGCGCGTCGAACACCACGCCGGCGCGGTCCCAAGCCGGCAGCAGCTCATAGCCATGCTCGCCGGTGTAGCCCGTACGGCAGACCCGAACGAAGACGCCGTCGTATTCGGCGTCGGCATACCCCATGTAGTCCATCTCGGTGGGCAACCCGAGCGCGGCGAGCACCTCGGCGGATTTCGGCCCCTGCACAGCCAGGACCGCATAGGACCGGTGCTCGTCGGTGATGGTCAACCCGTCCGGGGCGTGCTTGCGCAGTTCGGCGACCACGGCCGCGGTGTTGGCGGCGTTGGGCACCAGGAAGATCTCGTCGTCGGAGACGTAGTAGGCGATCAGGTCATCAATAACCCCCGCCACGCCTCCGTTGTCTTTGCAGCACAGCGTGTACTGCGCCTTGCCGGGGCCGATCCGGTTCAGGTCGTTGGTGAGGGCCGAGTTCACGTAGGCCGCCGCACCGGGTCCTTTGACCAGCGCCTTGCCGAGGTGACTCACGTCGAACAGGCCGACGGCATCGCGGGTGGCGTTGTGCTCGGCGACGGTCCCGGCGTACGACACCGGCATCAACCAGCCGCCGAATTCGGCGAAGCTGGCGCCCAGTTCGCGGTGGCGGTCTTCCAGGGGTCCGTGCAGCAGGTCGTCACTCACGAGATCACCCTAAACCGCGGGCCGGACCGGGCCGTCGGACTGCACACTTGTCTGGTGGTCGATTTCGATGCCCTTGAGGCCGCCGGGATCGCCGGCGCCCGGGCGCGGGCCGGCCTGATCGAGTATCTGGACGGGCTCGGTTTCACCGCGGAGGAGATGGTGGAGGCCGAGAAGCGCGGCCGGCTGTTCGGGCTGGCCGGAGACACGCTGCAGCGGTCCGGCCCGCCGGCCTACAGCCTGCGGACGGCTGCCGACGCGCTAAGGCTGCCGCTGGACGACGTCACGCACTTCTGGTCAGTGCTCGGGCTCACGGCCGCCGATCCCGATCAGCGGACGCTGAGCGAGGCGGACGTCGAGGCGCTGGCGACGTGCGCCGCGATGAGGGACGGACTGGGCGACGACGCGGCAGCCGGCCTGCTGCGGGTGGTCGGTGCGGCCATGGCCCGACTGGCCGAGGCCGAATCCGCGGTAGTTCGCACCGGCCGGCCCGATCTCTGGATCACCCACAGCCACGACGAGCTCACCACGGCGCGGACCTACCACGCGGTCGCCCAGCTAATCCCCCGCATCGGCACGATGATCGACGCGGTGCACCGGCACCATCTGTCCGGCGCGCGAACATACTTCGAGGGTGTCCAGCCTGACCCGTCGGCCACCGTCGTGTGCGGTGTCGGATTCGTCGACCTGTCCGGTTTCACCGCACTGACCCAGCTGCTGACGCCCGCCGAGTTGTCGATGCTGCTCAGCGAGTTCAGCGCCACCGTCACCGACGTCGTCCAGACCGACGGCGGCCGGGTGGTGAAGTTCATCGGCGACGCGGTGATGTGGGTCAGCGCCACCCCGCAATTGCTGGCCCAGGCCGCGGCCGACCTGATCAACCATCCCCGTGCCCGCGAGAGCGGGATGGGTGTGCGCGCGGGCCTGGCGTTCGGCGCGATGCTGGCAATCAACGGGGACTACTTCGGCAGCCCGGTCAACCTGTCCGCACGGCTGGTCGCCGCGGCCCGGCCGGGCCAGATCCTGGCTGACGCCGGATTGCGCGACGAGCTGCCCGACTGGCCGGCCGTCGAGCAGGACCCGTTGACGCTCAAGGGTTTCAATGCACCGGTCCTGGCCTACGATCTACAGCGGGCGCCGCCTACCGCATGAGCCGCGGTTGGCGTGGCTAGGCTGAGGCCTGTGAGTCCTGCAGATCCCGGTTACCAGACACCCACCGTCACCGTCAGCTCCTCGCTGCCCCGCGAGGGGGTGGCCGAGGCCGTCCTCGTCATCGGCGTCGTCAGTGACGAGGCGGGCCCGAAGATCCTGTCGCCACAGCCCTACCTCGACGACGAGGCGGTGGCGGCAGTCGAATCCGGCCTGCAGGCGCTGGGCGCCACCGGCGGTGAAGGCCAGACGCATCGGCTGGTCGTCGCCTCGCTTCCGGTGGCCAGCGTGCTCACCGTGGGTCTGGGCAAGCCGCGCGACGAGTGGCCCGCCGACGTGATCCGCCGGGCCGCCGGTACCGCCGCGCGCGCCCTCGACAAGGTCGCCACGGTGGTGACGTCGCTGTCGGCGATCGATCCCGAGGCCGCCGTCGAGGGCCTGATCCTGGGCGCCTACCGCTTCGACGACTTCCGCAGCGAAAAGACCGCGCCCAAGGATTCCGGCCAGACCGCCATCACCGCGCTGACGGCCGACGAGAATGCCGAGCAGTCCGTGCAGCGGGCAGTCGATGTGGCGTCGGCGGTCGCGACGGCCCGGGACTTCGTGAACACTCCCCCCAGCCATCTCTTCCCGGCTGAATTCGCCGATCGGGCAAAGGCTTTGGGTGAAGCGGCCGGTCTCGAGGTCGAGGTGCTCGATGACGAGGCCCTGGCCGAGGCCGGGTACGGCGGCATCGTCGGGGTGGGCAAGGGATCCTCCCGGCCGCCGCGCCTGGTCCGGTTGATCCATCGTGGCGGTGCGGGCACCAAGAGGGTCGCGCTCGTCGGCAAGGGCATCACGTTCGACACCGGCGGCATCTCGATCAAGCCGGCCGCCAACATGCACCACATGACGTCCGACATGGGCGGCGCGGCGGCGGTCATCGCGACCGTGGTGCTGGCCGCCAAGCAGAAGTTGCCGATCGAGGTGATCGCGACCGTGCCGATGGCCGAGAACATGCCGTCGTCGACCGCGCAGCGTCCCGGCGATGTGCTGACCCAGTACGGCGGGATCACGGTCGAGGTGCTCAACACCGACGCCGAGGGCCGGCTGATCCTGGCCGACGCGATCGTGCGGGCCTGCGAGGACGACCCGGACTACCTGATCGAGACCTCGACGCTGACGGGCGCGCAGACAGTCGCGCTGGGTGCCCGCACGCCCGGGGTGATGGGCAGCGACGAGTTCCGCGACCGGGTCGCGACGCTGTCGCAGTCCGTGGGCGAAAACGGTTGGGCCATGCCACTTCCCGAGGAGCTCAAGGATGAGCTCAAGTCCACGGTGGCCGATTTGGCCAACGTCAGCGGATCCCGCTTCGCCGGGATGCTGGTGGCGGGCACCTACCTGCGTGAGTTCGTCGCCGACGGGGTCCAGTGGGCGCACATCGACATCGCCGCACCGGCCTACAACACCGGCGGCCCGTGGGGTTACACCCCCAAGGGTGGCACCGGTGTGCCGACGCGGACGATGTTCGCCGTGTTGGAGGATATAGCCGCGAACGGCTGATTGAGCTTGAGCCGTGAACGGCTGATCCCATGCCCCCGCCGAATGTGAACACGATGGCGCGATATCTCGGCAATCTCGCCATCGTGTTCACGTTGGGCGTAGGTCTCGTCGGGTGCGCGGAATCGTCGGACACCGCAAGCCCCGCTTCCTCGAGGGCACCGTCGCCGACGACCACCACGCAGCCCTCCCCCGGCGGCGCGCAGCCGCGGCTCGCGACAGACCCGGCGCAACTGGCGGACGATCTGGTATCCGACGAGCGGGCCCTGCGCAATCGGTCGACGCCGGAGCCTGCGCTCACCCAAGCTGCCCGGCGTCAGCAGGTGGCCTACCGGGCCATCGGCCGCCATCCTGAGTGGGACGGCATCATCCGGCCGCGTATCCCCGCCGATCTGATCGCGTTCTACGACCACAACGTCGACGCGCGGCGGCAGCTCGCCACGCTGGCCGAACCGCGAGACACGTTGCCCGCCTGGCGCATCGAACCGCCGCCGCCGGCCGAACTGCTGCTTGATTGTTACCGCGAGACCGAGGCAGCCTCCGGCGTGGGCTGGAACTACCTGGCCGCGATCAACCTGATCGAAACGCATTTCGGCAGCGTGCGAGGAACCAGCCTCGCCGGGGCGCAGGGGCCGATGCAATTCATGCCCTCCACGTTCGCGGCCTACGGCGCGGGCGGCGACATCAACGCGCCCCGCGACAGCATCCTGGCGGCCGGTCGTTACCTGGCCGCCAACGGATTTGCCAACGATCCGGACCATGCCCTGTTCCGGTACAACAACGCCGACGCGTACGTGCGTGCGGTCCACGCCTACGCCGCGGCGCTCGCAGCCGATCCGGCGGCGTTCGGCGCGTTCTACCGTTGGGACGTCTACTACGTGACCACTGCCGGCGACGTCCTGCTGCCGATCGGGTATGCGACCGAATCACCCATTCCGGTAGGCGAATACCTCGCCACCCATCCGCAGTAGCGGCTAGAGCGACCCGGACCGCGCCACCCGGCGCAGTGCCGAGGGCACGAGCCGCGCCAGCCCATAGGCCGCATAGGCCTCGGGGGTGACGGGGCGGATCGCCTGATCCTTGACGACGGCGGCGACGATGGCCTTGGCCACCTTCTCCGGACCGTAGCGCCGCGCGGCGAAGGCCTTCTTGGTCCTGGCCCGCAACTGGTCGATCTGGCCCTGCTGCTCGGCCGGGACGTCGAAGCGGGTGGTGTCGATAATGTTCGTGTCGACGACGCCCGGGCAGATCGTGGTCAAACCGATTCCGGCCGAATCCAATTCGGCACGCAGGCAGTCCGAGAACATGAACACCGCCGCCTTGCTGGTGGCGTAGGCGTTCATCGACGCCGACGGTGAATAGGCGGCCATCGACGCCACGTTGACGATGTGGCCGCCGGTGCCGCGCTCGACGAGACGCCGGGCGAAAGACCGGCAGCAGTTCACCACACCGCCGAAGTTCACCTCCAGCACGCGGTCGTACTGATCGGCGGGGGTGTCGAGGAATTTTCCCCCATGGCCGATGCCGGCGTTGTTGACCACCACGTCGGGCACGCCGTGGGTGATGCAGACCTGTTCGACGAAGGCCTCGACCGCCTCGGCGTCGGCCACGTCGAGCTGGTAGGCGTGTGCCACGCCGCCGGCCGCGATGATCTCGTCAACTGTGGCCGCTGCGGCATCTTTGTCGATGTCGCTGACCACCAGTTCGGCACCCTGGGCCGCGAACGCCAGCGCGGTGGCCCGGCCGATGCCGCTGCCCGCCCCGGTCACGGAAACCAGTGTGTCGCCGAAGGGTTCGCGGGCCCGCCCGATCTGTGCGCGGCGCAATGCGCGGGCCGCCGGGGCCCCCTCGATGTGGTCGATCAGCTCGGCCGTCGCGTTGGCGATGGCACGCCAATGCGAGAACGGTGCCCAGTGACCGGCTTTGAGGTCGCGGCGCCACAGCAGCGGCACCCAGGTGGATTCCTCGTCGTAGCCGTGGCCTCGCACCACCGGGTCGTGGTCGTTGCAGATCAACTGCACCGGCACTGTCACGTAGTGATCTTTGCGCAGCGTGGTGAACGATCGGATTGCGTTGGCGGGGTAGATCTTCAGCGAGTTCGCCGCATCGGTGTCGAGTGTCTCGGACTGGTACTTGGGGCCGGGGGTGTCGATGGCCTGCAGTCGACGCGCAGCCCCACGGCGCATCAGAGCCGGCGCGATCACCGGCACCGAGAACGGGATCCAGTAGCTGAACCGCGAGGCCAGATCCAGCGCCCTGGCGAACTGGATGGGCCGGTACGGCCGGGCCAGCCGACGGCGCACGAACGACCCGTAATGGTCGGTGCTGGGACCCGACACCGAGGTGAAGGACGCCACCCGCTCGGCAGCACCCGGGCGGCTGAGGTACTCCCATGCCCCCACCGATCCCCAGTCGTGCGCCAGCAGGTGGACCGGACGGTCGGGGCTGACCGCGTCGATGACCGCGGACAGGTCATCGGCGAAGCGGTCCATGCGATAGGCGGCGACGCGTTTGGGTACATCCGAGGCGCCGGCACCGCGGTTGTCGTAACGGACGATGCGGTAGCGGTCGCCCAGTTCGCCCGTCACCCCGTTCCACAACACGTGCGAGTCGGGCCATCCGTGGGCCATCACCAACGTGGGGCGCTCCCGATCCCCTTGTTCGTAAACCGCGATACGGGTCCCGTCCGAGCTGACGACGAAGCGCTGCATGTCCACCCCTCCACGAGGTAACTGTGACTAACAGTATCCAATACCTCAGGTATCGGCTGTCTTGACTCTAACGGTCGTCGAGCTCCTGCCGCAGCGCGCGTTGCCGTTCGATGCGTCGCCGCGCGTCGTAGTCGCGCATGCGTTGGGGATAACCGACCTTCTGCACGTCGTAGACCGGGATCTGCAGCCGGTCACTGAGGCGACGCGCGCCGGCCTCACCTCCGGCGCGGCGCCGGGTCCACTCCCCGTCGGCGGCGACGAGGACGACGGTCACCTCGGTGACGGTGGTCCGGGGCTCGACGAATGCCTCGACGCCGACGTGATCGGCCACCCACTGCTGCAGATATCGCAGATCCTCAGCCCGATCTCCGCCGGATCGGCGCGCCGGGCGACCGCGGCGAAACGCGTCGAACAGCCCCAACGCAACACTCTCCTCAATTCTGCGGAAGTTCGGCGAACTGCCCTGCACACCTACATCCGATAGTGCCAGAGCTCGCGGTAACCCTGAGTGCGTGCGAATGGTGCTGCAGTGACAGGATGGTTCCGACAATCCAGTTAGGTGCCGCACCCAGTGCACCCAGCTGTGGTAAGCCAGAGTTCGAGTCGTCACATGACCGTCTGAGGAGTCAATACACATGGCCATCTCCGTCCAGATGCCCGCGCTAGGTGAGAGCGTCACTGAAGGGACCGTCACCCGTTGGCTTAAACAGGAGGGCGACACCGTCGAACTCGACGAGCCGCTGCTGGAGGTGTCCACGGACAAGGTCGACACCGAGATCCCGTCCCCGGCCGCCGGCGTCTTGACCAAGATCGTCGCCCAGGAGGACGACACCGTCGAGATCGGCGGGGAGCTCGCAGTCATCGGCGAGGCCGGCGAATCGTCGGGGGCGTCGGCGTCCGCAGAGCCGGAATCCAAGCCCGAGCCCGAGCCCGAACCGCAGGCCACCCAGCCGTCGGCCGCTCCGTCCGAGTCCCCCGCGCCGGAGCCTGCCGCCCCGGCCAAGCCGGCCGCGTCGGGATCGGCCACCACGGTCACCATGCCCGAGTTGGGCGAGTCGGTCACCGAGGGCACCGTCACCCGGTGGCTCAAGAAGGTCGGTGACTCCGTCGGCGTGGACGAGCCGCTGGTGGAGGTGTCCACCGACAAGGTCGACACCGAGATTCCGTCCCCGGTTGCCGGCACCCTGCTGGAGATCACCGCCGAAGAGGACGACACCGTCGCCGTCGGTGGCGAGCTCGCCAAGATCGGGGAGGCCGGTGCGGCCCAGGAGCCGGCTCCCGAGCCCAAGCCCGAACCGAAATCCGAGCCGAAGCCGGAACCCAAGCCCGAACCGAAGCCGAAGCCGGAGCCGAAGCCCGAGCCCAAGCCGGAGCCCAAGGCCGAGCCCAAGCCCGAACCCAAGGCCGAGCCCGCCGCAGCCGGTGACGGCTCGCCGTATGTCACGCCGCTGGTGCGGAAGTTGGCCTCGGAGAACGGCGTCGACCTCGCCCAGGTGAAGGGCACCGGCGTCGGTGGTCGTATCCGCAAGCAGGATGTGCTGGCCGCCGCGGAAGCGAAGAAGGCTCCCCCGGCCGCGTCGGCGCCCGCCGCTGCGGCCCCTGCCGCCGCCGCACCCGCGGCCTCGGCCACGC
The DNA here is from genome assembly GCF_001666875.1 of Mycobacterium sp. E802. Lineage (NCBI taxonomy): Bacteria > Bacillati > Actinomycetota > Actinomycetes > Mycobacteriales > Mycobacteriaceae > Mycobacterium > Mycobacterium sp. E802. Next base: position 63,675 of record NZ_LZJD01000157.1, on the reverse strand, counting down.
CGGCCCCGGCGCTGGCGCATCTGCGCGGAACCACGCAGAAGGCCAACCGAATTCGCCAGATCACAGCCAAGAAGACGCGCGAATCCCTGCAGGCGACGGCGCAGCTGACGCAGACCCACGAGGTCGACATGACCAAGATCGTGGCGTTGCGGGCCCGGGCGAAGGCCGACTTCGCCGAGCGCGAGGGGGTCAACCTCACGTATCTGCCGTTCATCGCCCGCGCCGTCATCGATGCGCTCAAGGCCCACCCGAACGTCAACGCCAGCTACAACGAGGACACCAAGGAGATCACCTACTACGACGCCGAGCACCTCGGCTTCGCGGTCGACACCGAACAGGGTCTGCTCTCCCCGGTGATCCACAACGCCGGTGACCTGTCGCTGGGCGGGCTGGCGCGCGCCATCTCCGACATCGCGGCCCGTGCCCGGTCGGGCAACCTCAAGCCCGACGAGCTGGCCGGTGGCACGTTCACGATCACCAACATCGGCAGCCAGGGCGCGCTGTTCGACACGCCCATCCTGGTGCCGCCGCAGGCGGCGATGCTGGGCACCGGCGCGATCGTCAAACGCCCGCGGGTGATCTCCGATGAGTACGGCAACGAGTCGATCGGTGTGCGGTCGGTGTGCTACCTGCCGCTGACCTATGACCACCGACTGATCGACGGCGCCGACGCCGGCCGATTCGTGACCACCATCAAGCGCCGGCTCGAAGAAGGTGCATTCGAGGCCGACCTCGGGCTGTAAGGGCCGTTAGGAGGGGCTCCCCACTGTGGCGGACGCCGTCATCGCGATAGCGGGATCGTCCGGTCTGATCGGTTCAGCGCTGGTTGCCGCACTGCGCGCCGCCGATCACCGGGTTCTCCGAATCGTTCGCCGGGCACCATCGAACGGCGACGAGTTGTTCTGGAACCCCGATACCGGAGAGTTCGATGCCGACGCCATCCGCGGCGTGCACGCGGTGGTGAACCTCTGCGGCATCGGGGTCGGCGACAAGCGGTGGTCGGGCGCGTTCAAACAGAGCCTGCGCGACAGCCGCATCGGGCCCACCGAGGTGCTCGCCGGCGCCGTCGCCGACGCCGGGGTACCGGTCCTGGTCAATGCCAGCGCCGTCGGCTACTACGGCGATACCCGCGGCCGGGTGACCGACGAGACCGCACCCGAAGGACAAGGTTTCCTGGCCCGGCTGTGCGCGGACTGGGAGGCGGCCACCGCTGGGGCCGTGGCCGCCGGCGCCCGGGTGGTGCTGCTGCGCACCGGTCTGGTGATGTCGCCCTCCGGCGGCATGGTGAGCCGCCTCAAGCCGCTGTTCTCGCTGGGCCTGGGCGCGCGGTTGGGCAACGGCCGGCAGTACGTTCCGTGGATCAGTCTGGAGGACGAGGTCCGTGCCGTGCTGTTTGCGATCTCGAACGAAAGTCTCTCGGGCCCGGTCAATCTCACCGGCCCCGCGCCGGTCACCAACGCCGAGTTCACCGCGGCGCTGGGCCGGGCGGTCAACCGGCCCGCTCCGGCGATCGTGCCGGGTTTCGCCTTGCGTGCCCTGGTCGGCGAGATCGCCGATGAGGGCCTGCTGGTGGGCCAGCGGGCGATCCCGGCCGCATTGGAGCGCGCCGGTTTTACTTTCCACCACAACACCGTGGGTGAGGCGCTGACGTACGCCACCGCACCCAAAGACGCATGACCGGGGTCGCCGCGCAGCAGGGGCGTACGGTCGAGGCTGTGACGTCCATCCGCTCAAGCGCCGGGCCGGTCGAGGTGCGGCGGATGGGCGTGATCGATTACCAGGACGCCTGGGCGCTGCAGCGTGAGATCGCCGACGCCAGAGTCGCCGGCGGGCCCGACACCCTGTTGCTGCTGCAACACCCCGCGGTGTACACCGCCGGCAAGCGCACCGAGCCGCACGAACGCCCGGTGGACGGCACGCCCGTCGTCGACACCGACCGCGGCGGCAAGATCACCTGGCACGGTCCCGGCCAACTGGTGGGCTACCCCATCATCGGTCTGACCGAGCCGCTGGATGTGGTGAATTTCGTTCGGCGCCTTGAGGAAGCACTCATCCGGGTATGCGCAGACCTCGGTCTGAAAACCGGCCGGGTCGAGGGACGGTCCGGGGTCTGGGTGCCAGGCAATGAACTGCAGCCGGCCCGCAAGGTCGCCGCGATCGGTATCCGGGTATCCCGCGCCACGACGCTGCACGGCTTCGCACTGAACTGTGATTGCGAGCTGTCCGCGTACTCCTCGATCGTGCCGTGCGGCATCGCCGATGCGGGTGTCACGTCGCTGACGGCCGAGTTGGGCCGTCACATCACGGTCGAGGACGTCACCGATCGCGTCGCCGCCGCGGTGTGTGACGCGCTCGACGGCCGTCTCGAAGTTGCCCTGAACGTAGGATGAATCTGTGAGTGTCGTTCCAGAAGGTCGAAAGCTGCTGCGTCTGGAAGTGCGGAACGCGCAGACGCCCATCGAACGCAAGCCACCGTGGATCAAGACGCGGGCCAAGATGGGGCCCGAGTACACCGAGCTGAAGGGTCTGGTGCGGCGCGAAGGCCTGCACACGGTGTGCGAGGAGGCTGGCTGCCCCAACATCTTCGAGTGCTGGGAGGACCGGGAGGCGACGTTCCTGATCGGTGGTGAGCAGTGCACCCGCCGCTGCGACTTCTGCCAGATCGACACCGGCAAGCCGGCCGAGTTGGACCGTGACGAACCGCGCCGGGTGGCCGAGAGCGTGCAGGCGATGGGCTTGCGTTACTCCACCGTCACCGGGGTGGCCCGCGACGACCTGCCCGACGGCGGAGCCTGGCTGTATGCCGAGACGGTGCGTTACATCAAGCGGCTCAACCCGAACACCGGCGTGGAGCTGCTGGCGCCGGACTTCAACGGCAACCCCGACCAGCTCGAGGAAGTGTTCGAGTCGCGCCCGGAGGTGTTCGCGCACAACGTCGAAACGGTGCCGCGCATATTCAAGCGCATTCGTCCGGCCTTCCGTTACGAGCGCAGCCTGGACGTCATCACCGCGGCCCGCAACTTCGGCCTGGTGACCAAGTCGAACCTGATCCTCGGCATGGGCGAGACCATCGACGAGGTGCAGACGGCATTGCAGGACCTCCACGAGGCCGGCTGCGACATCGTCACCATCACCCAATACCTGCGGCCGTCCCCGCGGCATCACCCGGTCGAACGCTGGGTGCATCCCGACGAGTTCGTGGAGTTGTCGAGCTACGCCGAGGGCCTGGGGTTCGCCGGCGTCCTGGCCGGACCGCTGGTGCGTTCGTCGTACCGTGCGGGCCGGCTCTATGCGCAGGCCGCACGGGTTCGGTTCGCGGATCGTCCCCCCGTATCCTGAAGTAATGGCGAAAACCCGCACTGCCGCAGAAACGAAAGCGGCAAAGGCCGAGGCGAAGGCTGCCCGTAAGGCGGCCTCCAAGCAGCGGCGTAGTCAACTGTGGCAGGCATTCCAGATGCAGCGCAAAGAGGACAAGCGCCTGTTGCCGTACATGGTCGGCGCCTTCGTGCTGATCGTGGCTGCCGCGGTGGTCGCCGGTGTGCTCATCGGTGGGTTCACCATGTACACCCTGATCCCCCTCGGTGTGGTGTTGGGCGCGCTGGTGGCGTTCATCATCTTCGGCCGCCGGGCCCAGAAGTCGGTGTACGCCAAGGCCGAAGGCCAGACCGGCGCGGCCGCCTGGGCGCTGGACAACCTGCGCGGCAAGTGGCGTGTCACGCCGGGCGTCGCGGCGACCGGGCACTTCGACGCCGTGCACCGGGTGATCGGCCGGCCCGGCGTGATCTTCGTCGGCGAGGGTTCGGCCAACCGGGTCAAACCTCTGCTGGCCCAGGAGAAGAAGCGCACCGCGCGGCTGATCGGCGACATCCCGATCTACGACATCGTGGTCGGCAACGGCGAGGGCGAGGTCCCGCTGTCCAAGCTGGAGCGTCATCTGAACAAGCTGCCGGCGAACATCACGGTCAAGCAGATGGATTCCGTAGAGTCCCGGTTGGTGGCGCTCGGCACCAAGACCGGCCCCGCCGGGTTGCCCAAGGGCCCGATGCCCGCGGGCGCGAAGATGCGCGGTGTTCAGCGCACCGCGCGCCGGCGCTAGCCAGTTCGCACTGCCGAGTGTGACGAAGATCGCGAGGATTCCGAAGAATCTCGCGATCTTCTTCACGTTCGGGTCGCGCTAGCGGCGCACCACGGCGGTGTGGCTCGCCAGGTCGTGCAAGCCACGCAGATCGCGGTCGGAGACCAGCGGCGGGATCACCAGGGCGATCAACACCACCCGCAGGAATGCCCGCACGATGCCGATCCGGTCGCGGCCGTCAGCAGGCACCACCGCCAGCCCGACGGCGAGCTGCCCCGGCGTGAACGAGAACAGCCGCACCGCGATCGTGCCGATCACCATCCAGACCACCAGCACCGCCGTGGACAGCATGGGAAGCGATACCAGCCCCATCGCCATGGCCAACCCGGCCAGCCCGTAGGCCACCAGCCAGTCGATGCAGAGCGCGCCGACGCGCCGCCCCATCCGGGCCAGCGACCCGGACCCGGACTCGGGCAGGCCGAGCCGCTCACCGGGGTATTTACCGCGGCCGTCTGGTGCGTCATTCCCGTCGCCGGCGTCGAACGGACCGGGTCCGGATAGCCAAGTTCCCATGGTGCGGGCCATAGGGTCAGAATAGGCGTGACCGGTTACGTGCCCGTCGGTAGCTCATGTCACACATGAACGTCATTGCGTAACTTGCGCGCAACATATGGTTGACGACTGCGCAACATCGTGTCCTTAGCGTCAACCCGCGGGTTACCAGTAAAGGAGAACACTGAAGTGGCAGAAAAGACGTCCGACGACATCTTCAAGCTGATCAAGGACGAAAACGTCGAATACGTCGACATTCGCTTCTGCGATCTGCCCGGAGTCGTCCAGCACTTCTCGATCCCGGCAACGGCGTTCGACGAGAGCGTTTTCGAGGACGGCCTCGCGTTCGACGGCTCCTCGGTCCGCGGCTTCCAGTCGATCCACGAATCCGACATGATGCTGCTGCCGGACCCCGACACCGCGCGCATCGACCCGTTCCGCGCCGCCAAGACGCTGAACCTCAACTTCTTCGTGCACGACCCGTTCACCCGTGAGGCCTACTCGCGTGATCCGCGCAACGTGGCCCGCAAGGCGGAGAACTACCTGGCCAGCACCGGTATCGCGGACACCTGCTTCTTCGGGGCCGAGGCCGAGTTCTACATCTTCGACTCGGTGCAGTTCGACTCGAAGATCAACGGCACCTTCTACGAGGTCGACTCGGAGTCGGGCTGGTGGAACACCGGAGAGCCCTTCGAGGCCGACGGCAGCGCCAACCGTGGCTACAAGGTGCGCCCCAAGGGCGGCTACTTCCCGGTCGCGCCGTATGACCACTACGTCGACCTGCGCGACGAGATGGCGACCAACCTGATCAACGCGGGATTCACCCTCGAGCGCGGTCACCACGAGGTGGGCACCGCCGGTCAGGCCGAGATCAACTACAAGTTCAACACCCTGCTGCACGCGGCCGACGATGTGCTGCTGTTCAAGTACATCATCAAGAACACCGCCTGGCAGAACGGCAAGACCGTCACCTTCATGCCCAAGCCGCTGTTCGGCGACAACGGGTCGGGTATGCACGCCCACCAGTCGCTGTGGAAGGACGGCCAGCCGCTGTTCCACGACGAGTCCGGTTACGCCGGCCTGTCCGACATCGCGCGCCACTACATCGGCGGCATCCTGCACCATGCCCCGTCGCTGCTGGCGTTCACCAACCCCACGGTGAACTCCTACAAGCGTCTGGTGCCCGGCTACGAGGCGCCGATCAACCTGGTCTACAGCCAGCGCAACCGCTCGGCGTGTGTGCGTATCCCGATCACCGGCAACAACCCGAAGGCCAAGCGCCTGGAGTTCCGTTGCCCGGACAGCTCGGGTAACCCGTACCTGGCGTTCGCGGCGATGCTGATGGCCGGCATCGACGGCATCAAGAAGAAGATCGAGCCGCTGGCCCCGGTCGACAAGGACCTCTACGAGCTGCCGCCGGACGAGGCCGCCAACATCCCGCAGGCCCCGACCTCGCTGGCCGCCGTCATCGACAAGCTCGAAGAGGACCACGAGTACCTCACCGAGGGCGGCGTGTTCACCGAGGACCTGATCGAGACCTGGATCTCCTACAAGCGGGAGAACGAGATCATGCCGATCCAGATCCGGCCTCACCCGTACGAGTTCAGCCTGTACTACGACGTGTAAGTCAGGCACCTCGTAGCCCGAGCAGCCGCAGATGTCCCCGCACGCCCGGCGTGTCGGGGACATCTGTGTCTGCTCGCCGGGTGGCACCGCACAATGGGCCAATGCGTGTTCTGGTGCAGCGGGTGTCCTCGGCAAGTGTCTCCGTCGACGGCGAGGTGGTCGGGCGCATCGACCCCGACACCCAGGGGTTGCTCGCGCTGGTCGGGGTCACCCATGACGACGATGCGGCCAAGGCCCGCCGGATGGCCGAAAAGCTGTGGCAGTTAAGGATTCTCGATGGCGAGAAGTCTGCGTCGGACCTTGCCGCACCGATTCTGGTGATCAGTCAGTTCACGCTCTACGCCAACACCGAGAAGGGCAGGCGGCCGTCCTGGAACGCGGCGGCTCCGGGCTCGATCGCCGAACCACTGGTGGCCGAATTCGCCGCCGCCCTGAGCACGCTGGGCGCCACTGTGCAAACGGGAGTTTTCGGTGCGCACATGCAGGTGGAACTGGTCAATGACGGGCCGGTAACAGTGCTCCTCGAGCTGTGAGATTCCTGGCCGTCAACAAGTATCGTCACATCATGACGTCCAACCTCGACTCCCGGCTCGCCTCGTATGCGCCCGCCGCCATCGGGATCTTCCGCATCGTGTTCGGCCTGCTCTTCACGATCCATGGCACGTCGAAGCTCTTCGCCTGGCCCGTCGACATGGGGAGCGGCGCAGCCGCGGTCGGCTCCTGGCCGGTCTGGTATGCAGGCGTCCTCGAACTCGTCTTGGGCCTGCTGATCCTGATCGGCCTGTTCACTCGGATCGCGGCCTTCATCGCCGCCGGGCAGATGGCCGTGGCGTACTTCTGGCAGCACCAGCCCCAGGGGCTGTGGCCTTCGGAGAACGGCGGTGAGCTTGCAGTGCTGTACTGCTTCGGCTTCCTGCTGTTGGTCGCGATCGGCAGTGGGGCGTTCGCCGTGGATGCCGCACGGAACAAGGCCTAATCCAGCGCGAGATCCTTGCGGAAGCGCGTCATCCCGTCGATCTTCTCGGCCAGCGTGGCGTGCGGACCGGAGTAGAACATCCACGGCATGGTGATGACGCCGCGGATACCGCCGGCTTCCGCGCGTGCGTAATGCTCGGCGGTGAAGGCATCGGTCAATGGCGTGATGATGGTGAAATCGTCCATCGTCAAACCACTTTCGGCGCGAAGCCGACGGAGCTGCTCAACCCGCTGTAGTGCGTCCTCAGTGGAGATCAGATCGCCGATCCAGCCATCGTGGCGCGCCGCGCGACGCAGTGCGATGTCGGACAATCCCCCGACGTAGATCGGGATCGGCGGCGGCGTGGGCTCCATTTCCAACCGCGGTGTCGAGTAGAACTCGCCGTCGAACTCCGTCCACCCCGGCGCCCACAGCTCTTTCATCAACTCGAGCATCTCGTCCGTGCGCTTGCCGCGTCGCGCGAACTGCTGGCCCAACAGGTCGAACTCATCCTCACACCAGCCGACGCCGACGCCCAGTTCCAGCCGCCCGCCGGCCAGATAGGCGGCGGTACCAATGGCTTTGGCCGCCGAGTACGGATCGCGCATCGCCGGCAGGTAGACCGTGGTGACGAACTTCAGCCGCGACGTGACGAGCGCCAACGCCCCGATCATCACCCACGGGTCCGGCCAGTCGGTGAACGCCTCCCAACGCCGCTTGCCGTCCTTGGTGTAGGGATATGGGGTTCTCAGCGTCTCCAGCTTCACCACGTGATCGGGGATGCCCATTCCGTCGTAGCCGAGATCGTCTGCGGCCCTGGCCACTTCGATGGCCTCACGGGTGTCCATGAAGGCCGTACTGACGTAGAACCTCACCCGGCGTTCCGGGCCCAGGCCGGGGTGATGAATACGCCTTCGGCCTCGACGGTGATTCCGTCTGCGTCGCTGATATGGCCGCGGGCAAAGGTTTTGACGCCTTCGGTCCGGTCGATGTAGGCCTCGGCGCGCAACGGCCCCAAGGGCGTGCCGCGGCGATACCGGCAGGTGATGGTGCCCGTGTAACGCGGTTCGTTCAGCCCGCCGCTGGCCGCCTCGCCGAGGATGTGGTCGAGCACCAGAGCGCAGATTCCGCCGTGCACCCACCCCAACGGCCCTTCATAGGCCGCACCGAGCACGAATTCGCTCCAGCAGCTGCCGTCTTCGGCATGCTCGATCACCAGTGGCGGGGCCAGCGCGTTGCGCAGTCCGACAACCGGATTCGCCCACACCACCGGCCTGCCGGTGTCGGCGTGCACCACCGCGTGGGGACCGTCCCGCTGTTCGGCACGCAGGCTCGCCGCGATGGCCTCGACGGCGGCGGTGGCCTCGGCGATGGTCTGCGGGTCCACCTCGGTGCGCACGCCGGCGTCGACGAGCTCGCGCATCGCCCGGGCGAACGGCTCGTAGACGGCTTCGAGTCGGTCGTGCTCGGCGGCGGAGAGGACGTCGAACGTATGGTTCATAGACGTACTTACTATCAGGTGTTCCAGCGCGCCAACACTCACCCCCTCCGGCCCCCTGGGCGGCTCAGCCGCTCCGGCCCCTCTGGCGGCTCAGCCGCCGAAAATCTTGAGGACCACACCCTTCGCCCGCCGAGTCACCCTCAGGTAGTTGTCCAGGAACTCGCCGCCATCGTCGCTGCCCCACCCGGCCGCCAAGGCCACGGCGTTGAGCTGACGGCCCGGCCCGGGTAGCTGATCGGTCGGCTTGCCGCGCACCAGCACCAGCGCGTTGCGGGCGCGGGTGGCCGTCAACCAGGCGTCGCGCAGCAATTCCACGTCACTTTCGGCGACCAGCTCGGCCGCGCCGATGGCATCGAGGGTCTGCAAGGTCGAGGTGTTGTGCAGCGCCGGTACTTCGTGCGCGTGGCGCAGCTGCAACAACTGCACGGTCCATTCGATGTCGGCCAGCCCGCCGCGTCCCAACTTGGTGTGGGTGTTGGGATCCGCGCCGCGCGGCAGACGCTCGGCATCCACCCGCGCCTTGATCCGGCGGATCTCCTGCACCGCTTCCGCCGATACCCCGCCCGAGGGGTAACGGGTTTTGTCGGCGATGAGCAGGAAGCGCTCCCCGAGTTCCATGTCGCCCGCGACGCTGTGAGCCCGCAGCAGCGCCTGGATCTCCCACGGCTGCGCCCACTGCTCGTAGTAGGCCGCATATGAGGCCAGCGTGCGGACCAGGGGCCCGTTGCGCCCCTCGGGGCGTAACCCGGTGTCGACCTCCAGCGGCGGGTCGGCGCTCGGCGTGCCCAGCAGGGCCCTGACCTGTTCGGCGATGCTCACCGACCAGCGCACGGCAGCCGAGTCCTCCACACCGGGCTGCGGCTCGCAGACGAACATCACGTCAGCGTCCGAGCCGTAGCCCAGCTCCCCGCCACCGAGCCGGCCCATGCCGATCACCGCAATGCGGGCCGGCACACCGGATTGCGGGGTGTTGGCCCGGATCACGGCGTTCAGCGCGGCCTGCAGCACCGCCACCCACACCGCGGTCAGCGCCTTGCACACATCGGTGACGTCGAGCAATCCGAGCACGTCGGCCGAGGCGACGCGGGCCAGTTCCCGACGCCGCAGCGTGCGCGCAGCCGCGATGCCGCGCACCGGGTCGGAGTGCCGCCCGGCCGAGGCCACGAGTGCCCGCGCGACACTGTCGGGTTCGCCGTCGAGCAGTTTCGGTCCATTGGGGCCGTCCGCGTAGAGCTGAATCACCTCGGGGGCGCGCATCAACAGCTCGGGGATGTAGGCCGAGGTGCCCAGCACCCGCATCAGCCGCTTGGCCACCGCGCCCTCGTCGCGCAGGGTCGACAGATACCAGCGCTGCTCGGCCAGCTCCTCACTGATGCGGCGGTAGGCCAGCAGGCCGGCATCCGGATCGGGCGCATCCGACAGCCAGTCCAGCAGCGTCGGCAGCAGCACCTGTTGTACCCGGCCGCGGCGTCCGCTCTGCCCGGTGAGCGCGGCCAGGTGGGTCAGCGCGCTCTGCGGCCCTTCGTAACCCAGTGCGGCGAGCTGGCGTTCGGCGGCCTCGGTGCTCATCCCGGTGCCGATCCCCACCGCGGGCTGGCCCACCGATTCCAGCAGGGGCTGATAGAAGAGCTTGGCGTGCAAGCGTGACACCCGCATGCTCTGCCGCTTGAGCTCTTCGCGCAGCACGCCTTGGGCATCGTGGCGGCCGTCGGGCCGGACGTGCGCGGCCCGGGCCAGCCAGCGGTATGCCTCGTCATCGTTGTCGTCGGGGAGCATGTGGGTCCGCTTGAGCCGTTGCAGCTGCAGGCGGTGCTCGAGCAGACGCAGGAACTCGTAGGAGGCGGTCATGTTGGCGGCGTCGTCCCGCCCGACGTATCCGCCGTCGCCGAGAGCGGCCAACGCATCGACGGTGGAGGCCACATGCAGCGCGTCGTCGTTGCGACCGTGCACCAATTGCAGGAGCTGTACGGCGAATTCGACGTCCCGCAGGCCACCGGTGCCGAGTTTGAGTTCGCGGGCGCGCACCCCGGCGGGGACGAGTTCTTCGACGCGGCGACGCATCGCCTGGACCTCGGGCACGAAATCCTCGCGCTCGCAGGCGGTCCACACCATGGGCATCAAGGCGTCGATGTAGGCCTGGCCCAGCTCGGGATCGCCGGTAGCCGGTCGCGCTTTGAGCAGGGCCTGGAATTCCCAGGTCTTGGCCCACCGCTGGTAGTAGGCGACGTGGGAGTCGAGGGTCCGGACCAGTTGGCCGCGTTTGCCTTCCGGACGCAGCGCGGCGTCGACCTCGAAGAAGGCGTCGGCAGCGAAGCGCATCATCTCACCGGCGACGCGGGTGGCGGTGGCCAGGTTGTCCCCTGTCGAATCGTCGGCGTCATCGATCACGGGTTCCCCGACAAAGATGACGTCGACGTCGCTGACGTAATTCAGTTCGCGCGCACCGCATTTGCCCATCGCGATGACGGCCAGGCGAGGTTCGGGCCCGTCCCCGCACACGGCGCGGGTGGCCACCGTCAGCGCCGCACCCAGTGCGGCGTCGGCCAGGTCCGACAGGTGTGCGGCGACCTCGACGAACGGCAGCACCGGCTCGTTCTCGACGGTCGAGGCAACGTCGAGGGCGGCCAGCACCAGCAGCCGGTCGCGGTACAGATCGCGCAGTGGGGGTACGGCAGTGCCTGTGCCCCGGTCGATTTCGACGTCGCGGGCCGCAGTGGTGAAGGTCTCGCGCAGCTCGCCGGCACCGGGCAGTGTCACCTCACCGGCCAGCAGCCGCCACGACTCGGGATGGGCCACCAGATGATCGCCCAGGGCCAGTGAGGATCCCAGGACGCCGAACAGCCGGCCACGCAGGGCGCGGTCCGTCAGCAGCGTCCGGTTGAGCTCATTCCAGTCCGCCTCGTCCAGCTCGTCGGCCAGGCGGACCATGGCCAGCAGCGCGATGTCGGCGTCTGGTGCGCGCGACAGGGACCACAGCAGCTCGACGTGCGCCTCGGTGTTCCAGCCGAGTCGATCAAGTTCGGCGGTGGCCTGCGGATGCACCAGCCCGAGCCGACCGACGCTGGGCAGTTTCGGACGATCGGTCGCAGGTTTGGGCACGTTCACGACGGTAGCGCACGAACGGCCCCCAAACGCCCCCTGGTCAGAGCGACAGGTAGTTCTTCAACTCGTAGGGCGTCACGTGGCTCCGGTAGTTCTCCCACTCGGCGCGCTTGTTGCGCAGGAAGTAATCGAACACGTGCTCCCCCAACGCTTCCGCGACAAGCTCGGAGCCCTCCATGGCCTCCAGCGCGTTGCCGAGGCTGGACGGCAACTCCCGGTAGCCCATGGCGCGCCGCTCCTCGGACGTCAGGCTCCAGACGTCGTCCTCGGCCTGCGGGCCCAGCACGTAACCCTTCTCGACGCCGCGCAGACCGGCGGCCAGCAACACCGCGAAGGTCAGATACGGGTTGCAGGCCGAATCCGGGCTGCGCACCTCGACGCGTCGCGACGAGGCCTTGCGCGGGGTGTACATCGGAACCCGCACCAGCGCCGAGCGGTTGGCCGCTCCCCAGGACGCCGCGGTCGGCGCTTCGCCGCCGTGGATCAGGCGCTTGTAGGAGTTCACCCACTGGTTGGTGACGGCGCTGATCTCGCTCGCATGCTCCAGAATGCCCGCGATGAAGGACTTGGCGACATCGGAGAGCTGCAGTGGATCGTCAGGGCTGTGGAAGGCGTTGGTGTCGCCTTCGAACAGGCTCATGTGCGTGTGCATGGCCGAGCCGGGATGCTCGGCAAACGGCTTGGGCATGAACGACGCGCGCACCCCTTCACCAAGGGCCACTTCCTTGACCACGTAGCGGAAGGTCATCACGTTGTCGGCCATCGACAGTGCGTCGGCGTAGCGCAGGTCGATCTCCTGCTGGCCCGGCGCGCCCTCGTGGTGGCTGAACTCCACCGAGATGCCCATCTGTTCCAGGGCGTCGATGGCGTGGCGGCGGAAGTTGGGGGCGGTGTCGTGCACGGCCTGGTCGAAGTAGCCGCCGTTGTCCGCGGGGACGGGCGGGGTGCCGTCGTCTTCGCCGGGCCGGAGCAGGAAGAACTCGATCTCGGGGTGCACGTAGCAGGAGAACCCGAGGTCGCTGGCCTTGGCCAGCTGCCGGCGCAGCACGTGCCGCGAGTCGGCCCACGACGGCGAGCCGTCGGGCATGGTGATGTCGCAGAACATGCGCGCCGAGTGGTGCTGGCCGCCGCTGGTGGTCCAGGGCAACACCTGGAACGTGGACGGGTCGGGACGCGCCACGGTGTCGGATTCCGACACCCGGGCGAAGCCCTCGATCGACGAGCCGTCGAAACCGATGCCCTCCTCGAACGCGCCCTCGAGTTCGGCGGGTGCGATCGCCACCGACTTGAGGTAGCCGAGCACGTCGGTGAACCACAACCGAACGAACCGGATATCGCGTTCCTCCAGGGTGCGCAGCACGAATTCCTTCTGGCGGTCCATGCCCGCAGCGTAGGCACCGGCTGTTAAATCTGTGTTACGGCCCTGCAAGAGTTAGCAGGAGAGGTTGCCCGGCGAGGCTTGGTTGACGAAGAAGTTCAGCACTGCGGTGTCGACGCAGGCGTCCCCGTTGAACACCACGGTGTGTTGAGTGCCGGTGAACGAGATCAGCGCGGCACCCATTTGCCGGGCCAGGTCCACACCGGCCTGGTACGGCGTGGCCGGGTCGCCGGTGGTGGACACCACCACGGCCTTGCCCGGCCCCGGCCCGGTGACCGGGTGGGGCACCGAGGTCGCGGGCACCGGCCACAGCGCGCAGATGTCCCGCGGCGCATACCCGGTGAACTCGCCGTACGCCAGAAACGGCGCCACGGCACGGATTTGTCGATCCGCGTCGGCCCACACCGCCGGGTCGGTCGGGAACGGCGCGTCCACACATCGAATCGCGGTGAATGCATCCTGCAGATTCCGGTAATGCCCGGATTCGTCGCGGTGCCAGTAATCGTCGGCCAGCAGCAGCAGGTCACCCGGGTCGGTGCTCCGGGCCAACCCGAGCAGGCCGCTGGTCAGGTACGGCCAGTACCGGGCCGAGTACAAGGCATTGCCGGTCCCGGTGATGGCGTCGGCATAGCCGAGCCCGCGGGGATCTGACGTCGGGCGCGGGGCCGCCGCCAGCGGATCCACCAGGCGCTGGAAGCGGCTGGTGAACTGGGCGGGATCGGTGCCGAGCGGGCAGTCCGTCGATTTCGCACAGTCCGCGGCGTAGGTCTCGAACGCCTTCTGGAACCCGGCCAACTGGCGGATGTTCTTGGTGACCGGATCCAGGCTGGGGTCGATGGCACCGTCGAGCACCATGGTGCGCACCCGCTCGCCGAACTGTTCGGCGTAGGCGCCGCCCAACTCGGTGCCGTAGGAGAAGCCCAGATAGTTGATCTGCTCTTCGCCCAACGCGGCCCGCACCGCATCCATGTCCCGCACTGCCGACGCGGTGCCGATGTTGGCCAGGAACAGTGCGCCCATGCGGTCCAGGCACTGCTGGGCGAATTGCCGGTAGAGGGACTCGATGTGGGCGACGCCGGCCGGGCTGTAGTCGGCCATCGGTTCGCTGCGGTAGGCGTCGATCTCGGCGTCGGTGCGGCAGCGCAACTGCGGTGTGGAGTGGCCGACACCGCGCGGATCGAACCCGATCAGATCGAACCGATCGGTGAGCGGCGACCCGGCCAGCGCGGCCCCCATGCCGGCCACGGTGTCCACTGCCGAGGCACCGGGACCGCCAGGGTTGATGAACAGGGCACCGATCCGCTGCCCGCTTGCCGGTATCCGGATCACCGCCAGCTGTGGTTGTACGCCTTGCGAATCCGGTGAATTCCAGTCCAGTGGGACGGTCACAGTGCCGCATTGCGCGGTGGGGATCGCCGCCGGATCTTGCACCCATCGGGCGCAACTTCCCCACTCCGGCGCCGATCCCGGCGATGCCTGCGCGACCGGTTGTCCGATCGGACCCACCACGGGGGTCATCCCGAGCAGGGCGGCCCAGAACACTCTTGCCGCTCGACCGCCCGCCCACCGCACGGCAGCCATGGTCGCACGGCGCCCACCGCGGGGTCTGCTGCTGAGGCCGACCGGAAATCGGCCGGAGACCAACCGGTGACCTTCTCGGCCGGGCGCGCTCAGCAGCGGGTTCCGGCCGGCGGCACCGTCACGTCGATCAGGTAGGTCGCGGCGATGTCGTCGATGCACTTGTTGCCCTGGAACACCACGGTGTGCTGGGTGCCCTCGAAGGTCACCAGGGTGCCGCCGAGTTGGCGGGCCAGGTCGACACCGGCCTGGTACGGGGTCGCCGGGTCGTTGGTCGTCGAGACGATCAGTGTCGGCGGCAGCCCCTTCACCGAGATCTCGTGCGGCGTGCTGGTCGGCGGCACCGGCCAGAAGGCACAGGTGCCGAGCGGCGCGTGGCCGGTGAATTCGCCATAGCTCATGAACGGGGCGACCTCACGGGCCCGGCGGTCCTCCTCGACGACGGTGGCCCGGTCGGTGATGGCGGGCTTGTCCACACAGTTGACCGCGACCCGCACATCGGTCGAATTGTTGTAGTGGCCCTTGGCATCCCGGCCCATGTAGAGGTCGGCCAGCGCCAGCATCACATCGCCGTTGCCCTTCTTGAGCCCGTTGAGGCCCTCGGTCAGGTGGCGCCACAGGTTCGGCGAGTACAGCGGCAGGATGGTGCCCACGGTGGCGTCGCTGTAGCTCAGGCCGCGGTCGTCGCGCGTGGGGGCCGGGTGTTCCACGAGCGGGTCGACCAGGCTCTTGTACACCTCGACGGCCTTGGCCGGGTCGGTGCCCAGCGGGCAGTCGGGGCTCTTTGCGCAGTCCGCGGCGTAATCGTCGAAGGCCTTCTGGAACGCCGCGGCCTGCCGGATGTTCTCCTCGACCGGATCGGCATTGGGGTCGACGGCGCCGTCGAGGATCATGGCGCGGACCTTCTGCGGGAACTGCTCGGCGTAGGTGGCGCCGATGCGGGTGCCGTAGGAGTAACCCAGGTAGGTCAGCTTGTCGTCGCCGAGCGCGGTCCGGATCGCGTCCAGGTCTTTGGCGACGTTGTCGGTGCCGACGTTCTCCAGGAACTCGGTGCCCATCTTGTCGACACAGCGCTGGACGAAGGCCTTGGTTTCGTTCTCCAGGTGCTCGACGCCTTCGGGGGTGTATTCCACGGTGGGGTCGGCACGCAACCGGTCGTTGTCCTCATCGGAGTTGCACCACACCGCCGGCGTCGATGAGCCCACGCCGCGCGGATCGAACCCGACGATGTCGAAGCGGTCCTTGACCGACTGCGGCAGGCTCGGCAACAGCGACACCGCCGATTCCACGCCCGATTCACCGGGGCCACCCGGGTTGATCACCAGGGAGCCGATCTTCTGACCGGCGGCCGGGAAACGGATCATCGCCAGCCGCGCGACCTCGCCGTCGGGCGCGGCGTAGTCGACCGGCACCGACAACATGCCACATTCGGCGCCGTCGGGGATCTGCACGTGGTCACCGGCACCGGCGTTGCACGGCAGCCACTGCACCGGCGTGCCGGGCCGGGGCACCGCGATCTGTGCCTGCCCGTCGATCACCTGGGTGCAGCCTGCCGCTGCCAGCGCCGTCAACGCCAGCAGCGCGCCGAACCTCGTCCTGACCTTCATGGCTGACCATGCTGCCATGACGTGACATCGTCGCAGGCCCGGCCTACTCCCCAGGTACGACGAGGCTACCGTTGCTCTCGGGCGGCGGCCAGGAGTTCGTCGAGGGCGACGTGGAAGTCGTCGGCCATATCCCACAGGTCAGGCAGCAGATCGGGGCACGACATGATGCCCACGTCGAGCATGCCGGTCAACGACATCACGGTGATGTTCAGCCCGGACCCGTGGAAGATCGGCCCGAGCGGGTACATGGCCTTGACCTCGCAGCCCAACAGGTACAGCGGCACCTGCGGGCCGGGCACATTCGAGATCACCAGGTTGTGGACGGGTTTGGCCCCGGACAACCGGCTGGCCGCGTACACGCGCATCGCGGCGCCGAACACCGCAGGCGCGGCGAACTGGGTCCAGTCCTGCAGCAGCGTGGCACCGATCGCGGAACTGTGTTGCTTGGCAACGGAATTCGATGCGGCGATGGCGCGTAGCCGCTCGGCCGGGTCGGCGATGTGGGTTTCCAGTTTCGAGAACATCCCCGAGACCTGGTTGCGGCCGGGCCGGTCGGAGCGGTCGTGCACCGACACCGGCACCATTGCCACCAGGGAGTTTTCGGGTAGTTCGCCTCGCTCGTCGAGGAAGCGGCGCAGCACGCCGGACACCAGGGCCATCACCACGTCGTTGACCTTGACGTCGAAGTGGTTCTTGACGGTCTTGATGTCCTCGAGGTCCATCTGGGCGAAGGCGACGTTGCGAGCGCCGGTGATGTTGGTGTTGAAGGCGGTTTTCGGCGCGTTGAACGGCGCGGCCATGGCCTGCCCGCTGAACGCCCGCCGCACCGTGTCGATGACGGTGTTGGCGGTGGACGGCAGCACGTCGGCCAGCCTGAGCGGACGAGCCGCAAACCTCAGCGCACCGCTGATGGCGATCTCGGCCTCGGTGGCGCCACCGACTCCCTCCACCGGCTCGGGCGGCGGGGCGTCGGCTTCGGTGGTGCACAGCTGCGACATCAGGTTGGCGCCGGTCACCCCGTCGACAGCCGAGTGGTGCACCTTGGTCATCAGCGCCAGCCGGCCACCGGCGCGGGCATCGGTGCCCGCGACGTTCTCGATCACCCACATCTCCCACAGCGGGCGGGTCCGGTCCAGTGGCAGTGAGGCGATGTGGCCGCAGATCTCCGACAGCTCGGCGCGTCCGCCCGGGGCGGGTAAGCCGATCCGGTGCAGGTGGCGGTTGACGTCAAAGTCGTTGTCCTCCACCCGCACCGGGTGATCGAGGTTGAACCGGCTGTCGGCGAGCTTCTCGCGGAATTGCGGCATCGCCTTGATGGTCAGCGAGAGTGCGTCACGCAGCCGGTCGAAGGTGTAGCCGCCCGGCATGGTCGACGTGTCCAGTTCCAGCACCGAGCACACGTGCATGGGCTGTGCGGGGGTTTCGAGATACAGGAAGCTGGCGTCGAGTCCGCTGAGCCGTTGCATGCCGCTGATGTTAGGGCCCGGTGTCGTGACTGTGAGGAAATCCACTCACACCCTGCTTTTGCCGGTATCGACGGCAGTGGCAGACTTGGCATGTCAGCCGAACCCGGGGACCGCGAGGCGGCCTCGAGGCTTCGAACCGACCATCACAAGGGACGATGATGTCTGAACAGTCTGTTTATGGTGCCACCGAGTCAGCCAAGCCCCGCACCAAGGTGCGCACGCTGACGCTGCAGAAGTGGAAGTCCGAAGGTCACAAGTGGGCGATGCTCACCTGTTACGACTACTCCAGTGCGCGAATCTTCGACGACGCCGGCATTCCGGTGCTGCTCGTCGGCGACTCGGCGGCGAACGTGGTGTACGGCTACGACACCACTGTGCCGATCAGCATCGACGAGTTGATCCCGCTGGCTCGCGCAGTCGTCAAGGGCGCCCCGCACGCCCTCGTGGTCGCCGACCTGCCGTTCGGTAGTTACGAATCCAGCCCGCAGCAGGCCCTCGCGACGGCCACCCGCTTCATGAAGGAGACGGGTGCGCAGGCGATCAAACTCGAGGGCGGTGAGCGGATGGCCGATCAGATCGCCACGCTGAGCGCTGCCGGCATCCCGGTGGTGGCCCACATCGGTTTCACCCCGCAGAGCGTCAACGGCCTGGGCGGGTTCCGCGTGCAGGGTCGCGGCGATGCCGCCGAGCAGACCATCCACGACGCGATCGCAGTGCAGGAGGCCGGCGCGATCGCGGTGGTGCTGGAGATGGTGCCGGCCGAGTTGGCCACCCAGATCACCGGCAAGCTGACCATCCCGACGGTGGGTATCGGTGCGGGGCCCAATTGCGATGCGCAGGTGCTGGTCTGGCAGGACATGGCCGGGCTCACCAGCGGCAAGACCGCCAAGTTCGTCAAGCGGTTCGGCGACGTCGGCGGTGAATTGCACCGGGCGGCAAGCCAATACGCGAGTGATGTGGCGGCCGGGGTGTTCCCGGCCGAGGAGCACTCTTACTGATTCAGCGTGTCGGCGAGTTTGTCGAGAAGCTGAGTCAGCAGCAACTTATCGTCGTCGGTGAAGCCGGCGAACATCTCCTGCGCGGCGGCGGTGTAATCGGCCCGCCAGGCACGGGCTTGTTCACTCCCGGCCGCCGTCGTCGTCAATTGCACTGCGCGACGGTCGTTTTCGTCGGGAGCCCGGGCCACCAAGCCTTCCCGGACCAGCGCATCGACCAGGGTTGACGCGGTGGCCTGGGTAACGCCCACGGCCCGGGCCACCTCCGCCGACCGCACGGGCTGCAGCCGATCGATCTCGGCCAGCAGCTTGGACCGCGGGGTCGATACCCCGCGGTCGCCGAGCCGTTCGTCGAATGCCCGAACCACGGATTTGGCCGCGCGGCCGAAGGCGTCGGCAAGCGCTGCCGCGGCCTGCTGCTCGTCCACGAATCGGCCCCCTTCGTCTCGTTGACAGAGAATATCAGCGCTCATATAGTTCGATCTCATATAGTTAGACATCTAACGAAAGGTCGGACATGTCCCTCCCTCAGACGTTCCAGATCGGTTCCCACACTGTTCACCGGGTCGGATTCGGCGCCATGCAATTGCCCGGACCAGGCGTTTTCGGGCCACCGCGTGACCATGAGCGGGCCATCGCCGTGCTGCGGCGCGCCATCGAACTCGGCGTCGACCACATCGACACCGCGCAGATCTACGGCCCCGCGGTGGCCAACGAACTCATCCGGGAGGCACTGCACCCCTACCCCGAAAACCTCGCCCTGGTCAGCAAGGTCGGCGGTAAACGTGACGATCAGGCCAACTGGCTACCGGCCCAGCAGCCCGACGAGCTGCGCCGAGACCTCGAACAGAACCTGCGCACCCTGGACGTCGACCAGCTTGCCGCGGTCAACCTGAGGGTCTTTGCCGCAGAGCTCGCCGTCCCGACCGAAGTGGATCGCCCGCTGTTCGAGCGGCAGCTGGACACCATGATCGCCGCGCGCGACGAGGGCCTGATCGCCGGGATCGGGCTGAGCAACATCTGTCGCGAACACCTGGAGATCGCGCTGGAACGTACCGAAATCGCGTGCGTGCAGAATGCCTACAACCTCGCCGACCGCAGCTCGCAGCCGGTGCTCGAGCTGTGCACCGAACGCAACATCGCGTTCGTCCCGTTCTTCCCGTTGGGTTCGGCGTTCGCCCCCGACAATCCGGTGCTGGGCCATCCGGCGATCCGGCGGGTCGCCGGTGAACTGGGCCGGACGCCGGCGCAGATCGCCTCGGCCTGGACGCTGAACGTAGCTCCGAACGTGCTGCTGATCCCCGGCACCTCCTCGGTCGAGCACTTGGAGGAGAACCTCGCCGTCGCCGAGATCGAGCTGCCGGCGGATCTCGCGATCTAAGCGAACTCCGCCCGTCGCTTGGCCAGGAACGCATCCACGCCCTCGCGGCCGTCTGCGGAGTTGGCTCGCTCGGCGATGAACCGGGCTTCGGCCGCCATCTGCTCTTCGAGGCTGTTCTTGAACGAGGACACCAGCAGTGACTTGACCGCGCCGTTGGACCCGCCGGATCCGGCGGCCACCTGCTCGGCCAGCTTCGCTGCCCGGCTGCCCAGTTCGTTGTCGGCGACGACGTCGGTGAGCAGTCCCCACTCCAGGGCCTCGGTGGCCGAGAGCGTGCGGTTGGTCAGGATGAGTTCCTGTGCCCGACGCAGGCCGACCAGGCGCGGCAGGTGGTAGGAGGCGCTACCGTCGGGGCTCAGCCCCACCTTGGTGTAGGCCATGGTGAAAGTCGCGGATTCGGCGGCCACCACCAGGTCACCGGCCACCGCGAGGCTGAATCCGGCGCCGGCCGCGGTGCCGTTGACCGCGGTGATCAGCACGGCATCCATCCGGGCGAACGACGAGATGGCCTGGTGCAGATCGTCTGCGACGCCCTTGATGAACTGGCCCCGGTCCGGAGCGGTGGCGAATGATTTGAGATCGCCGCCCGCGCAGAAGAAACGACCGGCACCGGTCAGCACCACGGCCTTCGTCGCGGGGGTGTCGCAGCGGCGCGCAGCGTCGGCGAGTTCGCGAGTCATGGTGTCGTTCATGCCATTCGCGGCGTCCGGCCGGTTCAGCGTGATGTGCGCGACGGCACCGGACTGCTCGAACGAGATGGCTTCATACGTGGGCTCGGTCACGTCCGCACTTTAGCGGGCCGGCTGTTGGGGTGGTTGCACACCCAGCCGAACCGCCGTGGCGCGCACCAGCGGGGCGAAATCGCCGTCGAACCCGAGGAGGCGCAGCGCACCCTCCCCGATCACCCACGGCTGAGCGGGTGTGCTCTCGATGTCGTCGGAACGGCAGTTGATCACCGATTCCACCAAACGGAACGGCAGGTCGGCGGCGTCGGGCGGGCCCGCGCATTCGGCGATCACCGCCTCGGACAGGCTGCGGTAGACCGCACGCAATTCGGCCCGGCGGCGGCGGAACGGCTCGAACCGGTCGGTGCGCAGCTCGGGCAGCAGATACAGCGCGCCGAGGTTCCACCGGCCGGCGCAGAGTTGGTGGGCATCGGCGATGACGAGCGTGTGCAGGCGCTGGACCGCCGGGCCCTGAGCTTCGATCATTTCGGTGCCCAATCGCAACGCCTCGTCGACCGTTCCGCCCAGCAGTGCGTCGAGGATGTCGTCCTTGGTGGCGAAATGGTGGTACAGCGACGCCTGCCGCACCCCGACCGCGTCGGCGATCCGCCGGGTCGAGGTGCTGGCGTAGCCGTGGTTGGTGAACAACTCGGCCGCGGCGTCGAGGATCTCCTCGCGGGCGGTGCGGCCCGGGCGGCGCGGCTGCTCCAGACGCGGACGTCCGCGTCCGGCACCGGCGTTCGGAGTCGTGCCATCCCCCATGCAGCAACCCTAAGAGATGTATCGGTCGTGACGCTTGAGGGGATGTGGCACGCTGGTGCCATCCGATTTCCCGCCTCCGGTGCAAGCGAAGGTGACTATGGCCCCCGGCAAGCCCAAGACCGCCAGGTACACCGAAATTGAACGCAAGTTCGCGGTCGCCGAGGACACGGTATCGCCGTCGTTCGACGGGTTGTCGGCCATCGCCGAGGTGATCCGTTCGGGCGCACAGCAACTCGATGCGGTGTACTTCGACACCCCCGGTCGGGACCTGGCGGCGCACCGGATCACGCTGCGGCGCCGCACCGGCGGCAGTGATGCCGGCTGGCATCTGAAGCTGCCCGCCGGCCCCGACACCCGTACCGAGGTGCGCGCTCCTCTCGGTACGTCGACAGACACGGTGCCCGAGGATCTCCGCGACATCGTGCTGGCGATCGTGCGGGACCGCCCCCTGGCCCCGGTGGCCCGGATCAGCACCGAGCGGCGGATCGAGGTGCTGCACGGGGCCGACGGCACGCCGCTGGCGGAGTTCTGCGATGACCGGGTCACCGCCTCGGCCGCCGGAGCGGACGCCGAGCAACAGAGCTGGCGCGAGTGGGAGTTGGAACTGCTGCCCGCGTCGACCAGCACGGCACCCAAGGACCTGATGGATCGGCTGGCGAACCGGTTGGCCGACGCCGGAGCGACTCCCGCCGGGCACGGCTCGAAGCTGGCCAAGGTGCTCGGCACCGATCAACTGCCGGCACCGCAGCCGCCGGCCGACCCGGTGCACCGAGCCATCGCCGAGCAGATCGAGGCGCTACTGGTCTGGGACCGGGCCGTGCGCGCGGACGCCTACGACTCGGTGCATCAGATGCGGGTGACCACCCGCAAGATCCGCAGCCTGCTGCAGGCCTCCAAAGACTCGTTCGGACTCGACGAGCACGGATGGGTGCTCGACGAACTGCGTGCCCTGGCCGCGGTGCTCGGCGTGGCACGCGACGCCGAGGTGCTGGCCGAGCGCTATCAGCGCGCACTCGACGAGCTGCCTCCCGAACTGGTCCGCGGCCCGGTGCGCGAACGGCTGGTCGAAGGCGCCAACCGCCGCTACACCGCCGGCCTCCGGCGCTCCCTGCTGGCGATGCGCTCGCCACGGTACTTCCGGCTGCTGGACGCCCTGGATGAGTTGGTGACCGCCGAGCAGCCCGAATCCGCCGACCGGGCACGGCCTTCGGTGAAGATCGACGCGGCGTACAAGCGGGTGCGCAAGGCCGCCAAGTCCGCAGCCAAGGTGGCGGCCGAGGATGCCGACGCCGCGGAGAAGGACGAGGCTCTGCATCGAATTCGCAAGGGCGCCAAGCGGCTTCGCTACACCGCGGCCGCCACCGGGGCAGACAAGGTGTCCGAACGCGCCAAGAGCATCCAGACCCTGCTCGGCGACCACCAGGACAGCGTGGTGAGCAAGGCCCACCTGAGCACCCAGGCCGACGCGGCCCACGCCGCCGGCGAGGACACTTTCACCTACGGGCTGCTCTACCGGCAGGAGGACGAGTTGGCCCAGCAGTCGCGGGCGCTGCTGGCCGATGCGCTCAAGAAGCTGGACAAGGCGGTCCGTAAAGCCCACTAGGGGCGGGGCGAACGAGTTGGCCTGTAAGCCGGATTCTGTCTCTCACCCCTGAGGGTAAGACGGCGACCATCCATCTGGACACACCGTCGCCGGGTGCCTCAAGCGGCCTACCCGCAGGCTCGGGCGAGCAGCCCTCGGGCGCCTGCGCGACCGCAACCAGGTTGCGGCCTTCTTGGCCTTGCTTCGGGTGGGGTTTGCCTAGCCACCCCGGTCACCCGGGATGCTGGTGCGCTCTTACCGCACCGTTTCACCCTTACCATTGCTGGCGGTCTGTTTTCTGTGGCACTTTCCCGCGAGTCACCTCGGATTGCCGTTAGCAATCACCCTGCTCTGTGAAGTCCGGACTTTCCTCGATCCCGGATTTCTCCGGTGCCGCGGCCGCCCAGCCAACTCGTTCGCGCTGATCACCGTACCGCGATGAGCCCACCGTTTTCGACATCATGGTCGTTCCTCGTCGAAAGTTACCGCCCTGGGGTCGAAAACGGCGGGCGATCGGGGCCTATCCCCGACGGCGCAGCACCATCACGTTGTCGATCAGGGTGCCCGGTTGCCCATCAGGCCCGGTCGCCTCCCGCTCCTCGCTGCCGACCCGGACCCGTTCCCATTCGGCATCGTCGAGGTCCAGCGAGTCGAGCACGTGCTGAGCACTCGGGAACGGAAACGTCCGGACATGTTCGGGCGCCCAGGGCGGTGCGGCTCCGTGGTCGACGACAATGAGACGGCCACCAGGAGCCACCACGCCGGCTGCGCGACGCAACATGTCGACGCGATCCATGAAAAGCGGCGATTGCAGGAACTGCGCGGAGACCAGGTCGAAGGGCCCGTCCGGCAAGCTCTCGGCCAGATCGTGCCGTTCGAACGTGACGCGGTCCGCCACGCCCCGTTTCCGGGCTTCGGCAGCGGCGCGCGTGAGGGCGGTCTCCGAGACGTCTACAGCGGTCACCTGCCAGCCCTGTTCGGCCAGCCAGACGGCGTCGCCACCCTCCCCGCAGCCCAGATCCAACACACGGCCGGCCGGCAGGTCTGCGGCGATCTTCGCCAGTTGGGCATTGACCCGGCCGCTCCAGATCTGACCGCGCTGACCGTAGTGCCGCTCCCAGTACTGGGCGGTGACGGCGGTCTGCGCCGGCCACGGCGGCACTGGAAGGCCGACGTCTTCACCGAGCAGATGCTGGACGATGGCGGCGGCGGCCTGGCTGCCGGAGGCCACCGCGGCGGCCACCTGCGGCATCTGGGCGCACAGGTCGCCGGCGGCGAACAGACCCGGCACCGAGGTGCGGGCGAACGCGTCGACGATCAGGCCGTCGGCGACGATCGGTCCGGGCGCCGAGACCGCGCCGAGCTGCGCGGCCAGCGGCGAACGTTGGTGCAGGGTAGCGGCCACCAGCGCGCCGCGCCGGTCCAGCCGGGTGCCGTCGGTGAACTCAACGGCCACCAATTCACCGTCCTGACCGATCAATTCGGTGATCGCCCGTTCGTCGATGCCGATTCCGGCCGCGTCCAGCTTCTTGGCCTGCCCTTCGTCCAAGCCATGGTCGCCGTCGGTGAGCACCACGACATCATCTGTCCAGCCGCGCAGCATCAGCGCCATGTGCACCGCGCGATCACCCTGTGCGATCACCGCGAGAGGCTTGTCGCGGTTCTCCCAGCCATCGCAGAACGGGCAATGGAAAACCGAGTTGCCCCAAAGCTTTTCGAGGCCGGCAAGCCGCGGCGGCCGGTACTCCATGCCGGTGGCCAGCAGTACGGTCCTGGCCCGCTCGCGGGTGCCATCGCCGAGCTCGAGTTCGAAACCCGCATGCCCGTGCACCACCTCACCGGTGCGCACCTCGACGCTCGGATAGGCCACCAGCTCAGCGCGGCCGGCCGCATAGAGTTCGGCGGGCGGACGGCCGTCGTGGCCCAGCAGACCGCCGATCCCGTGGGCAGTCAGGTTGCTTTGCGTTCCCGCGTCGACGAGCAACACCGGCCGCCGGGCCCGGCCCAGTACCAGCGCGGCGCTCAGACCGGCCGCCCCGCCGCCGACGATGACGCAATCCCATGGCTTGTCCATCACTTCGAGATCCATGCCATCGAGCTTGCCGAACATGCGCCAAAGTGCCAAGCTAATTTGCCATGCAGGCAAACGCAGCCGAGTCCGGCGACATCGACGCCCTGGTCCGGCGCCGACTGCGCGAATTGCGGGCCGAACGCGGCCTCACCCTGGAGGACGTCGCGCGGCGTGCCCAGATCGACGTCTCGACGCTGAGCCGGCTGGAATCGGGCAAGCGCCGGCTGGCGCTGGATCATCTGCCCCGGTTGGCCACCGCCCTGTCGGTCACCACCGACGAGTTACTGCGCCCGCCGCAAGCTGAAGATCCGCGGGTGTCCGGCGCCTCACACACCCACCACGACATCACCTACTGGCCGTTGACCCGCCACGGTCCGGCGGCCGGGCTGCACGCCTACAAGATCCGGATCAGCGCCAAACGCCGCAAACCGCCCGCGGAGTTTCCCGTACACGAGGGCCGCGACTGGATGTACGTGCTGTCCGGGCAGCTGCGGCTGATCCTCGGCGAACAGGATTTCATCGTCAAACCCGGTGAGGCCGTGGAGTTCTCGACGTGGACACCGCACTGGTTCGGAGTGGTCGACGGACCGGTCGAGGCCATCACCATCCTGGGGCCGCACGGCGAGCAGCTACACCTGCACGCCTGATCTACAGGTAGGCGGTCTGGTTCACCAGGCGCACCGACGAGCCGCCGTCGGCGTAGAACTCGGCGATGGACAGGGACGCCAGGTCCAGATGCAGCCGGTACAGGATGCCCTCGCCGGCATCCAGGGCCAGCCGCAGGATGGTCTTGATCGGCGTCACGTGCGAGACCACCAAAACCGTTGCCGCGCCGTACTCGTCGATGATGCGGTCGCGAGCCCGGCGCACCCGGTGCGCCACCGCGTCGAAGCTCTCCCCACCCGGCGGCTCGACGCTGGTATCCCGCAGCCAACGCCGGTGCAGTTCCGGATCCCGCTGCGCCGCTTCGGCGAAAGTCAATCCCTCCCACTCGCCGAAGTCGGTTTCGATCAGATCGTCGTCAACTCGGACGTCGACCCCGAGAGCCTTGGCCGCGGCCGTCGCGGTGTCATAGGCGCGCTCCAGTGGGGAGGTCAGCACCGCCGCGACGCCGCCGCGGGCCCCCAGATACCGTGCTGCGGCGTCGGCCTGCCGGCGTCCCTCCTCGGTCAGTACCGGGTTCCCGCGGCCCGAATAGCGCCGCGCGATCGACAGTTCGGTCTGGCCGTGACGCAGCAGCAGAAACCGCGTGGGTGTGCCGGTGGCGCCGGTCCATCCGGGTGCGGACAACGTCGGCTTCTCGGCGGCAACAGGTTCGGCCGCCGGCGGGTCGGTCACGATGCCGGCCGCGGCGTCCATGGCCTCATTGGCCAACCGGTCGGCATGGCTGTTGCGGGCCCGCGGGATCCACGTGTAGCTGACCCGCTCGAAACCCTCGGCCACCTCGACAGCCCGGCGCTGCAACGGAACCAGATCGGGATGCTTGACCTTCCAACGTCCCGACATCTGTTCGACCACCAGCTTGGAGTCCATCGAGACGGCAACCTCAACGGCGCCCAATTCGGCGGCCGCCTCCAATCCGGCGATCAGGCCCCGGTATTCGGCGACGTTGTTGGTGGCCCGGCCGATCGACTCCTTGCGCTCGGCCAGTATCGCGGCATGCTCGGCGTCGAACACCACCGCGCCGTAGCCCGCCGGCCCCGGGTTTCCTCGGGAACCGCCGTCGGCTTCGACCAATACCTTCACGGCTTGATCCGCAACAGGATTGCCCCGCACTCGGGGCAGCGCAGCACGTCGTCCTCGGCGGCGGCGGCAATGCGGGCGCTCTCACCGCGGTCGATCTCGATGCGGCAGGCACCGCAGCGCCGGCCCTGCAGCAACCCGGCCCCCGGGCCGCCGCGGGCCCGCTGACGTTCGTAGAGCTCGACGAGTTCGCCGTCGATGAGGTTCACCAGACCGTCGCGGCGCGTCACTGCCTGGTGGCGGGACTGGTCGATCTCCACCAGCGCGGCATCCCGGGCCTGCTGGGCCGTCGACAACGCAGTCTGCAGTTCGTCGATGCGCTGCAACGCCTCGGCCTGCCGGCCCGCCAGCTCTTCGCGGCGTTCCATGATCTCCAGCAGAGAGTCCTCCAGGCTGGATTGCCTGCGCTCCAACGTTTCCAGCTCGTGTTGGATCTCGGCGACCTGCTTGGCGCCCACCGTGCCACCGTCGATCAGCTTCCGGTCGCGATCTTCGCGCTGACGCACGGAGTCGATCTCGTTTTCCAGCTTGGTCACCTGGGCATCCAGATCCTCCAACGCGATGCCCAGGACGGCCAGGCCGTCGTTCGCCGCGGCGTGCTCGGCCTGTGCCTCATCCACCTGTTTCTGCTCGGCCAGATGTTTGGCCCGATGGTCGAGACGCCCGAGTTCGGCATCGACCTCGGTCAGCGCGAGAAGCGAACGTTGTTGTTTTACTTCGGCTTTCATGCCCTGACTTTCATGTAGCTACTAGTTTTCCTGCGTTGCTGCGTGTTTGCGTTCAACACTCGACGTTCCACGGGTCGGTACGCACCGAGCTCACCCGGACGTCCACGGCGTCACCGAACCGCCCGCGCAGTACCCCGGCCGCCTGGGCGCACCACGGGAACTCACTGGCCCAGTGCGCCACGTCGACGAGGGCCACCTTCGAGGCCCGACGATGCTCGTCGGCGGGGTGGTGACGCAAATCCGAGGTGACATACGCCTGTACGCCGGCGCGGGCCACCGCGCCCAACAGTGAATCACCCGCTCCCCCGCAGACCGCAACCCGCGACACCATCGCGTCGGGATCGCCGGAGGTCCGTACTCCCCACGAGGTGGCCGGCAACGCGGCACGCACCCGGGCGGCGAAGACGGACAACGGTTCCGGACGATCCAGTACCCCGATCCGGCCGATACCCACGTCGCCGGGGATCGGCGCCAGCGCGACGATGTCGAAGGCCGGCTCCTCATAGGGGTGCGCGCGTCGCAGCGCGGCCAGCACCGCGGCACGCAACGCCGACGGCGCGATCATCTCCACCCGGTCCTCGGTCACCTGTTCGACAGTGCCCACCACACCGATCGTCGGGTCGGCGCCGTCGTGCGGCAGGAACTGCCCGGTTCCCGTCGTACTCCAACTGCAGTGCGAGTAGTCACCGATGCGCCCGGCCCCGGCGTCGAACATGGCGTCGCGCACCTTCTCTGCATCGGAGCCCGGCACGAACACCACCCACTTGTCCAGATCCGGGCCCGGCGTCGCAGGCGAGAGCACCGCCTCGACGCTCAGGCCGAGGGCCTGGGCCAAGGCGTCGGACACCCCCGGCGAGGCCGAATCGGCGTTGGTGTGCGCGGTGAACAGGGCGCGGCCGGTGCGGATCAGCCGGTGGATCAGTGAACCTTTGGCGGTATCGGCAGCCACGGTGTCGACCCCGCGCAACAGCAGCGGATGGTGCGCCAGCAACAGCCCCCGTTCGGGCACCTCGTCGATCACCGATTCGGTGGCGTCGACAGCGATCGTCACCGATTCCACCGGTTCGTCGGGATCGCCGCACACCAAACCCACCGAGTCCCAGTCGTGGGCCAGATGTGGCGGGTAGGCCGCGTCCAACGCCGCGATCACCTCGGACAGGCGGACCCCATTCATTGCAGCACCTCCGTCATGGCGTCGACTAGCACCGGCCATTCCGGCCGCACCGCGGCACGCAGGTGGTCAGCCGGCAGGCCCACGAACGTATCGCAGCGGCGCACCGCAATACCCTTGCTTTCCAGATGTTTTCGCATCAACTCGGCGTCGGGCACGGTGAACAGGACAAACGGTGCGGCCCCGGGTACCACGTCCAGCCCGAGGTCACGGAGACCGGCAGTCATCGCGGCGCGCAGGTCGGCGAGCCGGCGGGCCCGGTCGTCGGCCTCGGCCACGGCCTCGGGGCTGCTCGCCGCGGCGATGGCCTCCAGTTGCAGGGTGCCCAGCGGCCAGTGCGCACGCGGCGCGGTCAGCCGGGCGAGCACGTCGGGCGCGCCGAGGGCGTACCCGACGCGCAGCCCGGCCAGCGCCCAGGTCTTGGTGAGACTGCGCAGCACCAGCACATCGGGTAGCGATTCACCGGCCAGCGTCTCGGCCTCGCCCGCGACGGCGTCGGCGAAGGCCTCGTCGACAACCACCAGCCGACCCGGACGGCGCAGGGCCAGGATCTCCTCGCGGCGGTGCAACACCCCGGTCGGATTGGTCGGGTTGCCGATCACCACCAGGTCGGCCTCGTCCGGCACGACTGCGCCGGTCAGGGTGAACGGCGCGGGCAGCACGACGTGGTGGATCGGCACCCCGGCCGTCTCCAGCACCGCTTCCGGTTCGGTGAACGACGGCGCGATCAGGGCGGCCAATTTCCAGCGAGTAGCGGAGGCGGATCGCGCATGAACCGGCCGCAACCCGGCCAGCAGGGCAAAGCCTTCGGCCCCGCCGGCCAGCAGGGCCACCTCGTCTCTATCGCGACCGTGGCGCGCGGCGACCGCCTCGACTGCGCGGCTCTGATCGGCCTGGCTCGGGTAGCTGCCCAGATCAGGCAGCCGCGCGGCCAGCCGGTCGGTCAGCCAGGCCGGTGGACCGCCCGGGCGGACGTTGACGGCGAAGTCCAGCATGCCCGGCACGGCGGCCTGGTCGCCGTGATAGCGGGCCGCGGCACGGGTCCCGCCGGAGGGTGGGCACAGCACAGCACGACCCTAATGGTCGGGCCGCCCAGCTGGGCATCCGGAGGACTGCGGGAGAATGGGCACGTGACTGACACGCTGGAGCTCACTCGACCGCAGCTGGTGCTGTTCGATCTCGACGGCACCCTGACCGATTCTGCGGCCGGAATCGTGTCGAGTTTCCGCCACGCCCTGTCCCACGTGGGCGCCGACGTCCCGGAAGGGGATTTGGCCGGTCGCATCGTCGGCCCGCCCATGCACGAGACGTTGCGGCTGCTGAGCGCGGGTGAGACGAGCTTTGACGCCGACGCCGCCATCGCGGCCTACCGGTCTGACTACACCAGCCGCGGCTGGGCGATGAACAGCCTGTTCGACGGGGTCGACACACTGCTGGCCGATCTGCAGGCCTCGGGGGTGCGGTTGGCGGTGGCCACCTCGAAGGCCGAGCCCACCGCACGGCGCATCCTGGAGCATTTCGGGCTCGACGGCTACTTCGAGGTGATCGCCGGGGCCAGCCCCGACGGTGTCCGCGCGGCCAAGGCCGACGTGGTGGCCTACGCCCTGGCGCAGCTGCAGCCGCTGCCGCAGCGGGTGCTGATGGTCGGTGACCGGCTGCACGACGTCGAGGGCGCGGCCCAGCACGGCATCGACACCGTGGTGGTCGGCTGGGGCTATGGGGCCGGCGATTTCACCGGGCCCTCGGCGGTGGTCGCCCATGCCCACGTCGACTCCATTTCGGCGTTGCGCGAGGTGCTCGGTGTCTGAGCCATTGCATGTGACGTTCGTGTGCTCGGGCAACATCTGCCGGTCCCCGATGGCCGAGAAGATGTTCGCCCACCAGATCCGTGAGCGCGGGCTTTCCGAGGTGGTCCGGGTGAGCAGCGCCGGCACCGGCGGCTGGCACGCCGGCGACGGCGCCGACGAGCGTGCCTGCCTGGTGTTGCGCGAGCGCGGCTATCCCAGCGAGCACGTCGCCGCGCAGGTGTGCGACGACCATCTGGGCGCCGATCTGGTCGTGGCACTGGGCCGCAACCACCTGCGCATCCTGACCGATCTCGGCGTGGCAGCAGACCGGGTGCGGATGCTGCGCTCCTTCGACCCGCGCTCGGGTGCCCACGTGCCCGATGTGGAGGATCCGTACTACGGCGCCAAGTCCGACTTCGAGGAGGCGTTCACCGTGATCGAGGCCTCGCTGCCCGGCTTGCATGCCTGGGTCGACGCCGAGCTGGCCGCTCGGGGGATTCTGGTCTGATGCGACGCCTGACCTTCCTGCTGCGGCCCCAGTGGGTGGCGTTGTTCATCGTGGTGGCCGCGTTCGCCTATCTGTGCTTCACGGTCCTGGCGCCCTGGCAGTTGGGCAAGAACACCAAGACCTCGCGGGAGAACAACCAGATCAGCCACTCGCTGCAGGCCGATCCGGTTCCGGTGACCAGCCTGCTGCCGCACCAGGATTCGGCTGCACCCGACGCACAGTGGCAACGCGTCACCGCCACCGGCCACTACCTACCCGAGGCGCAGGTGCTGGCCCGGCTGCGAGTGGTCGACGGCGAACCGGCCTTTGAAGTGCTCACCCCGTTCGCGGTGGACGGTGGCCCGGTGGTGCTGGTGAACCGGGGCTACATCCGTCCGGTCGAGGGAAGCAAGGTGCCCGAGTTCGCCCCGCCACCGAGCACTCCGGTGACCATCACTGCGCGCCTGCGCGATTCCGAGGCGCTGGCCGTCGGCAAGGAACCGTTCCGCAGCGAGGACGGTGCGCAGCAGGTGTATTCGATCAACACCGGCCAGATCGCCTCCCTCACCGGCGTGGCGTTGACCGGCTCGTACCTGCAACTGGTGGGCGGTCAACCCGGTGGGCTCGGGGAGCTTTCCCTGCCCCACCTCGACGCCGGGCCGTTCCTTTCCTACGGCATCCAGTGGATCGCGTTCGGCATCGTCGCCCCGCTCGGGTTGGGCTATTTCGTCTACGCGGAGCTTCAGCAGCGCCGTCGGGAACGGGCGGCCAAGCAGGCCGAGGCGGCCGCCCCGCCCCGCGAACTCACCGCCGAGGAGAAGATCGCCGACCGCTACGGCAAGCGGCGCTGATCCCGACGGCGACCAGGGCCGCGCCCAGTTGTACGGCGCGCGAAAGACGCACCGCCCGGGCCACATCGGCCACCTCGGGGACGCGGCCGTCGCCGAGGGTGGGCCGGATCTCCAGCTGATGCGCGTATTGCGTCGGCCCGCCCAGGCGCAGCCCGAGCGCGCCGGCGAAGGAGGCCTCGGCCACCCCGGCGTTGGGGCTGGGGTGACGGGCGGCGTCGCGACGCCAGGCCCGTAGCGCCGCGCGGGGCGACCCGTCCACGATCGGCGCGCACACCGCGGCCAGCACCCCGGTCAACCGGGCCGGCAGGTAGTTCAGCACGTCGTCGAATCGGGCTGCGGCCCAACCGAATCGGGTATACCGCGGCGAGCGGTGTCCGATCATTGCGTCGAGCGTGTTGGCACCCCGATACACCAGCACGCCGGGAACCCCGGCGATCGCCGCCCAGAACAGCGGGGCCACCTGCGCGTCGGAAGTGTTCTCCGCCAACGACTCCACGGTGGCCCGGGTCAGGCCCGAGGCGTCCAGGGCAGCCGGATCGCGTCCACACAACGAGGGCAGCAGGGCGCGTGCCCCATCGATGTCGTCGCCCTGCAGCAGCGTGGCCATCTGGCTGCCCACCCGGTTCAGGGAGGTGCCGCCGAGGGCGACGTAGGTGGCCGCCGCGGTCACCCACGCACGGTCACCACGGCCGGCCGCCCAGCCCAGCGCGGCCAGCACACCCAACAGCAACCCGGTGTGCAGCACGCCGGCGCGCCGGTTGTCGGCGTAGGTCAGCGCTTCCAACCGTGCGGCGGCCGTTCCGAAACCGGCCACCGGATGCCCGCGACGCGGATCACCGAGCAGCACGTCGGCCACGAACCCCAGGGCGATGCCAACGGTTCGGTGGCTTCTCGGCGCAAACACCCCGGCAGCGTCTCATAGGTGGTCTACTCGAATTCATGAGGCTCGGTCCACCACGACGGCCACGACGGGTCACCGATCTGCTCAATCCGGCGGCGGCGCTGCTGCCCGCGGCCAACGTCATCATGCAGCTGTCCTCCCCCGGCGTCGGTTACGGCGTCCTGGAGAGTCCGGTGGACAGCGGCAACGTCTACAAGCACCCGTTCAAACGGGCCCGCACCACCGGCACGTATCTGGCCGTGGCCACCATGGGCACCGATGCCGACCGCGCGCTGCTGCGCGCCCAGATCGACAAGGTGCACGCGCAGGTCCGGTCGCAGGCATCAAGCCCGGTGTCCTACAACGCTTTCGACCCCAAGCTGCAGCTGTGGGTGGCGGCCTGCCTATACCGCTATTACGTCGACATGCATGAGTTCCTCTACGGCCCGCTCGACGACGAGTCGGCCGACGCGGTCTACGCCGATGCGCGCACGCTGGGCACCACCCTGCAGGTGCGCGACGAGATGTGGCCGGCCGACCGCGACGCCTTCGACGCGTACTGGAAGCAATCCCTGCAGGAGCTGCGGATCGACCCGCCGGTGCGCGAGCATTTGCACGGGGTGGCCGCGATGGTGTTCCTCCCCGCGCCGCTGCGGTTGCTGGCCGGCCGGTTCAACCTGTTCGCCACCACCGGGTTCCTGTGCTCCGAGTTCCGCGACCATATGCGGATGTCCTGGACACCCGAGGACCAACGGCGCTTCGAGCGGTTGTTGACGGGCCTGCGGGTCGCCGATCGGGTGATCCCGCGTGAGGTGTGGCGGTTCGGCTATCAGGTCTACTTGTGGGACATGCGGATCCGCGACCGGTTCGGTAAGCGGGTGGTCTGAACGCGCGGATATGATCCGACGCGGAGGTCCCCTGTTGAAAGACGCCATTGTTCTGGTTGCCGTTTCGCTGGCAATCGGATTCGCGCTAGGTGGTCTCAGGTCATCCGGCCCACCGGTCGCGCCGCCCGAGTTGCCCGCTCCGCCGCTGCCGCGCGCCGGCGTCTACACAGTTACCGAGACCTCGTCCGAAACCGCACCCGAGCTCTATGACTGGACGCTGTCCGGCTGCGGTTCACGCTGTCTGCGGGTGTTGTCCACCGACGTCGACGGCTCCTGGCAACTGGACCTGTTGTGGGATACCGCCGCCGACCGACACAAGGGCGCCTGGGTCGGCGAACGCATCAACCCCGGCATGCAGTGCGAGGCCGGCAGCCTCCAGACCACCACCGGTCCGGTTCCGTACAAATACGTCATCAGGGCCGATCTCACGGGATTCGTCAACATGAAGTTCTCCCCGGAAAGCCCGTCCTGCTCGGGCGATACCGTGATGCGCGGCCAGGAACTCACACTCACACGCGCGAAGGTGGTCTGGTCCTAGGGCCATGGCGGCGGCTCATGTTCCGCGGCGAGCTGAGCGGCGATGATGAGGCAGTGAGTATGCACGAGTTCTCTGGCGATGACGCCGCTTATCTGCAATGGCTGGACAGCCACCCTGCGGGTTACGTCATCAACATCCACAAGAGCTACCACTCCGACGGGGCGCGCTTGCACCACGCCCGCTGCTCCACGCTGCGCAGTTGGCAAGGCAACCTCACCGACCCCTACGTCAAGCGGTGCGCTGACCAGCTTGCCGACTTGCACATCTGGGCGACGAAGACCCTCGGCACCCGTGTCACGCCATGTGGACGCTGCAACGGCGGTCCTGCGAGTGAACCCGCACCGGGCGGGTCCGCCGCCGGCCGCAACCTTCCGCCTGAGCCGGGCGCCCCGGAAGTGCGGGTATGGGCCGACGACTACATCCGCTTCCCGCCCCGCCCGCCGTGGCAGACATCTCTATCCGCCAAGATCGCAAGGCACTGCGACTCGCTCCGGCCGTCTTCGGGCCAGGTCCTACACGCGACGTTCTTCGGCAGAAAGCCGAAGCGCACCGACATCGAGAACCTCGTGTTGTACAACCTTGGTTATTCGTTTAAAACGCCCGGCGCCAACGGGATTCGCTTCGAACATGCACCAAAGGTGCCCATGGCAACCGATCGCGAGACATACAACGTGGGTTACCGCTACATGCTCGCGCCACGATCAGGCGGCTTCACCTGTTGGGATCCGGTTCGAACTGTCGCATCTTTCGACTGGACAGAGCTTGGCGTTTTCCGACGCGAGAAGATGCCGGCGCAAGTCTGGCTCGCACTCGCCCGTCGCCGCGGTGGTAGGCCGCAGCCACCGCTGCCGACCAGGACATCGTTTGCAGTAAACGTCGAACTCCGGCCACCGCACGGGGACTTGCCTCGGATCGATGCGAATCTGGTCAAAGGCGTCATTGATGGCGTGGTGAGCGCATATCAGTCCCACATCGACGCATCTACAGTCGGAGAAGTCGCAGCACGACTCGCGACTACAATCCCCGCATCTCCCTCAGAGATCGCGGTCCTTCTTCTCGACGACCGATGGGCCGTGCTCGGCGCTGTTCCGCGTCTGGTTCACCTTCGCGGTTCCGGCGTGCAGTGGAATCCCGCCGACGACTTTTGCGACGCCGGCGAACTCCTGGCTGTCGATCCCCCGCGCAATGCCCGGCAATGGTCCATCAGGGGATCCATCGTTGAACTTTCGCCGGCACAACCTGCTTGCAGCTGAAGCTGCCGGCCAAACCGTCGTCTAGTCAGCCGCAAGTAGCCGCAACGCAGCGCGCCCGCTCCGCGCCCTGTCCCCCGTAGCGAGCCAGGACCGGTGATTGTCGTCCTGGAGAACTTTCCACAGTGCTGCGATTCGCCGACGGTCACTGCCGACCATGCGCGCGCGGTCAGCGACCGGATTGGTTGCCGCGCAAGCCAGGACAGCCGCGTCGTCGAGGTGGCGGTCCCGGTCGCGTGAGTCCTCGATGTAGGCGGCACCTTTGAGCACGAGGGCCCCGAGCACATCGGGGACGCTCAAAGTCACCACGCCTTCGATGATGTCCACTTCGCAATTCACTGTCTTGCGCAGCGCAGAGGTGCCGCCGGATACGGCGAACACGTTGCGCCGCAGCGCCTTCTGCCGCCATTTTGGGGGCAGGTGGTCGGCGACCATCACGTCGACAGTTTCTGCATCACCGTGGCCACGCACGAACCGGTGCACCGGACCTTCGCCTACCGGCTCATGAAGCGCATACCCGAGACCCTCCAGCTGGTGCCGCACGCCGGCGAAGGTGGCCGCGCCGCTCTCGATGTGCAGGATCATGTCGACGTCCCGCGTCGGGCGGGTGAGGGCCAACCCCGCGTGCGCGGCGTGCAGTTGCACCATCAACCCTCCGATCAGGCTCCATTGGGTGTGCGGGATGGTCTGCGCGATTTCGACGAGCTGGGGCCACGGCGGTGGCCAACCTTGCGGCGGTGCATTGATCTTCCACACTTGGCGCTCAGCCGTGGGTGGCGTGCTCATCGGACGTCTCCTCGAAATGCGGCAAGCAGTTCTTCAAGCACCCGTTCTCCCGCAGCGGCTTCTCGAGTGTCCAGCGACTCCGACAGATCCACGGCCACCGCGGCGACGAGCTGGCGGTCGACGGCGTAGCCGGCGTCATCAGGGACGACCCGCACGGTGACGTCGCCTGCGATGTCGTCGAAAAGCCCGAGCCGAGTCACTACGTCGTCGAGGTCACGCGCCGCGACGTAGCCGTCGAAGCCTCGATCGGCCGGGGACGACAGGTCGAACAGCGCGGCCACCTGCGGGTCGCGCAGCGCGCTCACACCGGTGGCCAGTAGCCCACTGTCGTTGCCCCAACCCTGCATCTGACGCACCGTGGCGCGCCGACGGGCCAACCATGCCACCTCGGTCGCGCGTGCACTTCGCAGGCGGTGACGCAGACGCGACAACACCGACGGCTCCAGCCAATCCGCACCCTCGCCCGACAACAGCGCAAGCGCACCCCACGCCGTCGCCGATGCCCACGGTCGGCCGTTGTGCCGCGCCCGCCCCGCCAGTCGATGTACCGACGCCGCGTCCAGCAGCAATGTGCGTGCGACCACGCGACTCACGGTCAGCACACCGTTGTTCGCCAACCGCCGCACCTGACGCTCGGAAATCTCCAACTGCTCCGCGGCGGCAGCTGCCGACATCTCCGCCATGCACATATGGTCCCTCAGGGGACCTATTGAGGCAATAAGGCCAGTTCACTCACGATGCCGCGCTTATCGACGATCATCTACGAGCCGAGACCATCTGACCGCGATCACGCGGGCATTCTGAGAGCTGCTGAAATGAGGATTCAAGAGTGGGCGCGGACGGTATCGAACGGCCTACCGCTGGTGTGTAAAAGCTTTCTGTCGTAATGATTACGTCTCGATCAGTACGCTGTCGTCGCATCTATGCTGATCAAAGCGTCGCAGCCGTTTCGCGGCATCAATAGTCTTTCGCGTGTTTATTTTGCGCGTCTTGGCACACTCTCGGCACAACGGGGGGTCGCTCTTGTCGCGGGCTTTGGAGAGCGAACCTTCCGTTTTTCAGGCAGTTTTCGCAACAAAAGAATTTCTTTCTGTGCGGGTCAGTATGCCCCACACGGCCGCGTTGGAAGGGTTAGTACACCCGGATGAAGACTTGGACCGATTTTGGCCCTATAGCCGAGGCCAAAGCATGGCCGGGCGTCGACCTGAAGGCCGGGAAGCGAAGGGGTTGAATAACCAACGCCTCTCTGTGTGGAGATGAGAGGCCAGTAGGGAAAAGATGATTCGAGACGCTGCCGTCGCTGATAGTCATTCCGAACGCCGACGCGCCGCTCGCATTCCGAGGGCCACACCGCCGCCAGTCCCACTAGCATTCACGATGTGATGTACGACCTCACCCGACTAGGCCACACCCGGTTTGAACACCTTGTTCAGGCCCTGGCGCTCGCACACCTCGGCCATGGAGTCGACGTTTTCGGTTCCGGCCCCGATGGCGGCCGTGAGGCGACCTTCCGAGGCAAAGTCAATATGGAGGGCAAAGGAGAGTGGGGCGGTTATGGCGTAATACAAGCAAAATATAAAGAGCGGCTGACCACCACCGCAGCCGACCAGACTTGGTTTTTCGAGACGCTTGCCACAGAGCTTAAATCGTGGATCAATCCCAGAAAAAAGCGCTACAAAAAGCAGCCTGAGTACCTAGTCATAGTCACCAATGTCCCGCTCACCGCAGTGTCGAGCAACGGCGGCCTAGATCGGCTCGAACAATTGTTTAACCGGTATCGCGATCTCACGGAAGAGCTTGACGATGGCACGATTCGGAAAATCGGAATTCCACAATTCAAGGACTATGCCATCTGGCACGCGGAGTATCTCGACAGGCTCTTAGAAACTAACGGTGAAGTGCGTCGCAGCTACGCCGACCTGGTGTTGCCTGGCGATGTCATCGCGCGTGTTTATCAGCAGATCGCGGCGGACGATGGACGGATAGCGGACGCCTGGATCGGTCACATAGCGCGTGCGCTGAAGGCCGACACGTCGGTCGAACTCGGAGAATCGGGCGACAAGTCCAACATGCCGCTGTCGCTGGCTGAAGTCGCCGTCGACCTTCCTGCAGTTTTCGACCCACGAGAAAAAGATGATCGGCCAGCCTTGCGAAGGCTGGTTGAGCGGTCAGACCAGATTATGACGCCTTCGCTCGTGCCGGCCGTGAGAGATCGCGTTGTGGTCCTCGGGGGGCCCGGTTCTGGCAAGTCCACGCTCTCACGGTTGCTCTGCCAGATCTATCGCGTAGCACTCATCCAGCAAGTCGCCATCGGCAAGGTAACTGAGCAGGTCGCGGCACGTGCGAGGGATATCCGTGAGGCGTTCGATGCAGCGAATCTACCTACACCCACACTCCATCGTCTGCCGGTGCGCGTGGTGTTGAGCAGCTACGCAGATGCCGTGAGTGCATCCACAGATCTCACGCTGCTGCAGTACATCGTGCAAATCATTAGCCATCGCGCATCGGACCCGATAGACGTATCAGAGGCGAAGCGCCTCGCCGCAGCATGGCCATTACTGGTGGTGCTCGACGGGATGGACGAGGTCGCTTCAGCCCGAAATCGCAGCGAGGTGTCGGCTCGAATTTCGGATTTCCTCACTGAGATGGCCGCGCTTGGAGCAGACGTCTTTACCGTGTGTACGTCGCGCCCAATCGGCTTTGAAAGGGACGCGGATATTGACTACGAAGAATTACATCTTGAGCCGCTGCACCGTAAACACGCAATGGCATATGCATCTAGACTATTGTCACGCCGATTCGCCGAAGATCCTGATCGCAAGCAGCAGACGCTTGAACGCCTAGATAAAGCGTCACAGAATACTGACACAGCACGCCTGATGACGACACCGCTTCAGGTCACGATTTTGAGCCTCATACTCGAACAGCGACGGCAAGCGCCCGCGAGTCGGTATGCATTATTCAAAATCTATTACGACACGATTTACGCGCGGGAGTGCAATAAGCCCGAGGGAATCGGTGACATACTCGAGATATACCGGGCTCAATTCGATCAATTACACCAGCGATGCGGCCTCGCTATACATGCCCAAGCGGAGCGCGCAGGCGCCGCCCAGTCCGTCCTACCAATGGACGAACTCAAGGCCATCGCACGTACCATCCTCGAATCAGAGGGCCATGGCGAAGCTGAGATCGCCGATTTGATCGGGCAGATACTTCATCTCGCTCAACAGCGGTTGGTTCTCCTGGTACCAAGGATGGACGGGGTGGCCTTTGAAGTCCGCAGCCTCGCGGAATTCTTCGCGGCTCGCTGCCTGATGGCGGGGGAGGACGCGGCCGACAAACTGGAATTGCTGGTGCCATCTGC
Source organism: Mycobacterium sp. E802 (assembly GCF_001666875.1). Lineage (NCBI taxonomy): Bacteria > Bacillati > Actinomycetota > Actinomycetes > Mycobacteriales > Mycobacteriaceae > Mycobacterium > Mycobacterium sp. E802. Next base: position 23,844 of record NZ_LZJD01000157.1, on the reverse strand, counting down.
TCATTGGCGGCATACATGGCTCTTGGCAGCTGGGTACATCTTTTCGGAGAGGCTGTCGCTCCGCGATGCCGTTGTGAGCCGGCTCTCCGCCGCGGACCACAGCAGCGCAGTGAACCGCCTCGTGATGCCGGGCGCCGTGTTGGCTGTCAATGCGCTACAAGACGGGTTCGCCGCGAGCACACCAAGATTCGAACGGGACCTCGCACTCGCCACACTTCGGTTGCTGACGGGGCCTAGTGGAGAGCACATCACCTGGCTTGCGAGGGTTCTTGCGCCCATCATGGCCAGCTCGGAGCACGTGAGCACCGCGGTTTGGCGTGAGACGGAAGCGCTCCTGGTCGATCAGACGGCTCCCACAACGCGAAAATTTCTCTCCGGCTTAGGGGAAACGGACTACGCAGCAATCTCAATTCGTGCACAGCGTCTGGTCAACGACTATTTTTCAAAGCCGCGGACGTCGCCGGCCTACTGGTACGTCAGTGCCACCAAGGTTTTCCAGAGAATCTGGATGCGCTTGACCGAAGCGGGCCTTACCGATGGCAAGGGTTCCGACTACTCCTATGTCACCGCGCTTGCCCGCAGGGGCACCGACGGCAGCGAGGACGACCGTCTCGTGCTGGCTGCTCGGGAGATCATGGAGGAGGGGTGTCGAGAGAGCCACGACGCGCGGTCACAGATACGCGAGTGTCTGGCAGAAGCAATCGAACGCGATCGCGTGGGCCAGATGCTTTATATTAGGGACCGGGCTCACACCACCGGTACGTCCTAGTGCCGAGGTAGGTCAATAGCTAGATCTTTGGAGTCTAGGTGTATTCGGCAGTCAGGTTGTGACAGTCGTCTGGCCAGGGGTTGTCCTCCGAGGATGGCAAGGATATGAATTGCTCGACCGTTGGGTCGGGCCTGTCTCTGAACGGGTGTCTACCTCACCCCTCCGGTGGCTCGAGACCACCGGCTGTAGTCGCGTTGACCTCGGGCCGTCCCATCGGTACTGGTGGCGCACTCGGGAAACGTCGACACGCGCAACAGATGCACAGCGTCCCAACAAGGCCCTAATGTCGGCTTGTCCTGCCTTTGCATCCGTTCGGCACACTCTTGGCGCAACGGGGGTCTGAAAACAATTCTGAATCCGGCTCACAAGCCTCTGAGCTGGAGTTTTGATGGTGGGCGCGGACGGTATCGAACCGCCGACCGCTGGTGTGTAAAACCAGAGCTCTACCACTGAGCTACGCGCCCCGTCGCAGGCACGGTACACGCCGTGACCGCGAGACCGGAAATTCAAGGCCCCCGCACGGCCTCCAGTGCGTGCTGCCACACCGTCTGGTCGCGCACCTGGCCCGGTTCCATCATCTCGGCGAACCGGATCACGCCGGCCCGGTCGACGACGAACGTGCCGCGGTTGGGGTATCCGAGATCGGCGTTGAACACCCCGTAGGTCTGGGTGACGGCACCGTGGGGCCAGAAGTCCGACAGGATCGGGAAGGTGAATCCGCTTTCGATGGACCAGATCCGGTGGGTCGGGGGTGGGCCGACGGAGATGGCCAGCGTCGCGATGTCGTCGTTCTCGTAGCGCGGCAGGTTGTCCCGGATCTCACCGAGTTCGCCTTCGCACACACCGGTGAACGCCAGGGGAAAGAACACCAGCAGCACATCTTTGACGCCGCGATACCCGCTGAGGGTGGTCGGCCTGCCGTTCTGGTCCCGGAGCGTGAAATCGGGCGCCGGTGCCCCGACAGCCAACACTATTGCCGCTTTCCGGCGGCCTTCGATTTCGGCTGCACCAACCGGCTTGCCGTCCAGTCCCCCAGCTTGGCCGACGAGGTCTGCATCAACCCGGCCGTCGGCGCCGATTCGGCGATCTCGGCCGGCAGCACGTGCCCGGGCTTGCCGGTCTTGGGTGTCACCACCCAGATCACGCCGTCCTCGGCCAGTGGGGTGATGGCGTCCATCAACCGATCGACGAGATCCCCGTCGTCGTTTCTCCACCAGAGCAATACGACGTCGACGACTTCGTCCGCATCCTCATCGAGCAGCTCGGAGCCGCACGCTTCTTCGATGTCGGCCCGGATGTCGTCGTCGCTGTCCTCGTCCCAACCCAGTTCCTGGACTATCTGGTCTTTTTGAATGCCCAGTATGTGAGCGTAGTTCGGGCTAGAGTCCGTCCCCGCCGCCGCGACCACCGTCGATCCTCCTTCGTCTTTCGTCGAGCCTCTCTCAAGACTTGTCCGTTGCCCGCCCTCATGCGCGCGTGATGCGTGTGTGCCTATCGTCGCACGACAGTGCACCAGCGCGGGCGTCCGGCGGGCGTGTTTGTCGGCCTGCTCATCGGTAAGCCTGGTCGCATCGGGTCAATGCGTTCTCCCGGGCGTCGTTCGAACGCGACGAGGCCGCGTTGAACTGATCCGGGCCGACGTTGCCGGATATGGCCGCCACCAGGGCCCGCGCCGAGTCGATCCACTCGGTCAGCGCCGCGCGCAGATCCGGTGACAACGCGTCGGACAAACCGGAGCTGACCAGGTCGGCGCTGCGGTTGAGTCCGTCGATCGCCGGACCGGCCTTGGCCTGGGTGTCACCACCGTTGTTGACCGCCTCGACATAGCCGTTGACCGCGTTGACCGCGTCCACGGCCGACGTGCTGAGGTCCTCGCACACGGTGTGGATGGCGCGGGTGGTCAACGAGGCCTGGCGTTCGGATTCGCGGGTCACCGAGCTCGCCGACGACTCGGCAATCGAGGCCGAGACCGATGCCCGGTACGCCGGCGCCACCGCGGAATCGACCTGCGCGGTACCCCCGGTAACAGAGGTACAACCCACCACGACCATGGCGATCACCGCCGCACCCCCCAGCGCGCCCGCGGCGATCCGCCCCCTTGCCCCAAACTGCCCATCAACCGGCACGATCTGCAGACGTTACCGCTTCACAAAGCAACCGATGGGTAACTTACGCACCACCACCCCCAGCGGGGCGCGGGCGGCAGGATGGGTGGACGATAGAAGGTGCCACAAGCACTGTCAGTTGTTACCGCCTAACAAGGAGCGGATGTTGACCACCGAGTTCGCGCGCCAGGATCTGGCCCAAAACTCCTCCACCGCAGCAGAACCCGACCGGGTCCGGGTGATCCGGGAGGGGGTCGCCTCGTACCTGCCCGACATCGACACCGACGAGACCGGCGAATGGCTCGAATCGTTCGACGAGTTGCTCGAGCGATCCGGCCCGGCGCGGGCCCGGTATCTGATGTTGCGGTTGCTGGAACGCTCGCGCGAGAAGCGCGTCGCGATCCCCGCGCTGACCTCGACCGACTACGTCAACACCATCCCCACCGAACTGGAGCCCTGGTTCCCCGGTGACGAGGACACCGAGCGTCGCTACCGGGCCTGGATCCGGTGGAACGCGGCCATCATGGTGCACCGGGCCCAGCGGCCGGGAGTCGGTGTGGGCGGCCATATTTCGACGTACGCCTCGTCGGCGTCGCTGTACGAGGTCGGCTTCAACCACTTTTTCCGCGGCAAGTCCCACCCGGGCGGCGGTGATCAGGTCTTCATCCAGGGCCACGCCTCCCCCGGCATCTACGCCCGCGCGTTCCTCGAAGGCCGTCTGACCACCGACCAACTGGATGGTTTCCGCCAGGAGCACAGCCATCCCGGCGGCGGCCTGCCGTCCTACCCGCACCCCCGGTTGATGCCGGACTTCTGGGAGTTCCCGACGGTGTCTATGGGTCTGGGCCCGATGAACGCCATCTACCAGGCCCGGTTCAACCACTACCTGCACGACCGCGGCATCAAGGACACCTCCGATCAGCACGTGTGGGCGTTCCTCGGCGACGGCGAGATGGACGAGCCGGAGAGCCGCGGCCTGATCCAGGTGGCCGCCAACGAGGCGCTCGACAACCTGACGTTCGTCGTGAACTGCAACCTGCAGCGTCTGGACGGCCCGGTGCGCGGCAACGGCAAGATCATCCAGGAGCTGGAGTCGTTCTTCCGCGGCGCGGGCTGGAACGTCATCAAGGTGGTGTGGGGCCGCGAGTGGGATGCGCTGCTGCACGCCGACCGCGACGGCGCGCTGGTCAACCTGATGAACACCACACCCGACGGCGATTACCAGACCTACAAGGCCAATGACGGCGCCTACGTGCGGGACCACTTCTTCGGTCGAGACCCCCGCACCAAGGCCCTGGTCGAGCCGATGACCGATCAGGAGATCTGGAACCTCAAGCGCGGCGGGCACGACTACCGCAAGGTGTATGCCGCCTACCGGGCCGCCATGGAGCACAAGGGCCAGCCCACGGTCATCCTGGCCAAGACCATCAAGGGCTACACCCTGGGCAGCCACTTCGAGGGCCGCAACGCCACGCATCAGATGAAAAAGCTTGCGCTGCAAGACCTCAAGGACTTCCGCGACGTTACCCGGGTGCCGATCTCCGATGCCCAACTGGAGGAAGATCCCTACCTTCCCCCGTACTACCACCCCGGCCCGGAGACCCCGGAGATCCGCTACCTGCTGGAGCGTCGCCGGGCGCTGGGCGGGTTCGTGCCGTCGCGACGCACCAAGAGCGCCGCATTGCCGCTACCGGGCTCCGACACCTACAAGGCGCTGAAGAAGGGGTCGGGTCAGCAGGCCGTGGCGACCACCATGGCGACGGTGCGCACGTTCAAGGAACTGTTGCGGGACAAGAACATCGGGCCGCGGATCGTGCCGATCATCCCGGACGAGGCCCGCACGTTCGGCATGGACTCGTGGTTCCCGAGCCTGAAGATCTACAACCGCAACGGGCAGCTCTACACCTCGGTGGACTCGGAGCTGATGTTGGCCTACAAGGAATCCGAAGTCGGCCAGATCCTGCACGAGGGCATCAACGAGGCAGGCTCCACCGCATCGTTCACCGCGGTCGGCACGTCGTACTCGACGCACAACGAGACGATGATCCCGATCTACATCTTCTATTCGATGTTCGGGTTCCAGCGCACCGGTGACGGGCTGTGGGCGGCGGCCGATCAGATGGCCAAGGGCTTCGTGCTCGGCGCGACCGCCGGGCGCACCACGCTGACCGGTGAGGGCCTGCAGCACGCCGACGGCCATTCCCTGCTGCTGGCCTCGACCAACCCGGCTGCGGTGACCTACGACCCGGCGTTCGCCTACGAGATCGCCCACATCATCGAGCACGGGCTGCAGCGCATGTACGGCGAGCATCAGGAGAACGTCTTCTTCTACATCACCATCTACAACGAGCCCTACGTCCAGCCGGCCGAGCCGGACGATCTGGACACCGAGGGTTTGTTGCGGGGCATGTACCGGTACCGGCGGGCGGCCGAACCGCGCGCGCACACCGCGCAGATCCTGGCGTCGGGGGTGTCGATGCCCGAGGCACTCCGGGCGGCGGACCTTCTCGCCGAGAAGTGGGACGTCGCCGCCGACGTGTGGTCGGTGACCAGTTGGGGTGAGCTCAACCGCGAGGGCGTCGAGATCGAGAAGCACCGGCTGCGTCATCCCGATCAGCCGGCCCGCACCCCGCACGTGACCACGGCGCTGGCCGATGCGGCCGGCCCGGTGGTGGCGGTCTCGGACTGGATGCGTGCGGTGCCCGAGCAGATCCGGGCCTGGGTTCCGGGCACGTACATCACGCTGGGCACCGACGGTTTCGGCTTCTCCGACACCCGGCCCGCGGCGCGGCGGTACTTCAACACCGACGCCGAGTCGGTCGTGGTGGCGGTGCTGGAGGGCTTGGCCCGCGACGGCGAGATCGATATGTCCGTGGCGATCGCGGCGGCCAAGGAGTACAAGATCGACGACGTGTTCGCCGCGGCGGTCTCCTACGTCGACACCGGGAGCGCCTGACCCGCACGACGGACACTTGGAGGAATCCACCAGAAAGTTGGCGTAGCTTTTAGGAGTGCCCGACAACAATCGGTTCGTTCCGCCCAGGTCGACCGTCGAGGTCCTCGAGAGCGTGCCCGACTCGGTGTTGCGCCGGCTCAAGCAGTATTCGGGCCGGCTCGCCACCGAGGCGGTGCACGCCATGGCCGAGCGGCTGGATTTCTTCTCCGATCTCGACGCGTCGCAGCGGGCCAGCGTGCAGCTGGTGGTCCAGACGGCCGTGGTCAACTTCGTCGAATGGATGCGGGATCCGACCAGCGACGTCAGCTACACCGCGCAGGCGTTCGAGGTGGTGCCCCAGGACCTGCGTCGTCGCATCGCGCTGCGGCAGTCGGTCGAGATGGTGCGCACGTCGATGGAGTTCTTCGAAGAGGTGGTGCCGCTGCTGGCCCGCTCCGAGGAGCACCTCAGCGCCCTGACCGCCGGCATCCTGCGCTACAGCCGGGATCTGGCCTTCGCCGCGGCCAGTGCCTACGCCGACCAGGCCGAGGCCCGCGGAGCCTGGGACCTGCGTATGGAGGCCAACGTGGTCGACGCGGTGGTCCGCGGCGACACCGGACCCGAGCTGCAGTCGCAGGCCGCGGCGCTGAAATGGGATGCCACGGCGCCGGCCACGGTGATCGTCGGGCTACCGCGACCGGACCGGTTGGACCTGGCCCGCGACGACATCCATGAGGTCGTCAAACGCAATGACCGGGCCGCACTGTCGGATGTGCACGGCACCTGGCTGGTGGCGATCGTGTCCGGACCATTGTCGGCAACCGACCGCTTCCTGGCCGACCTGTTGACGGTGTTCGCCGACGGCCCGGTGGTGGTCGGCCCCACCTCGCCCACGCTGACGGCGGCTCATCGCAGCGCCACCGAGGCGATCTCCGGGATGAACGCGGTGGCCGGGTGGCCGGGCGCACCGCGACCGGTGTCCGCGCGTGAGCTGCTTCCCGAACGGGCCCTGCTGGGTGACGCGACGGCGATCGCGGCGCTGGAGACCGAGGTCATGCGGCCATTGGCCGATGCCGGTCCGGCCCTCACCGAAACCCTCGACGCCTTCCTGGATTCCGGCGGCGCCATAGAAGCTTGCGCTCGCAAATTGTTCGTTCATCCAAACACGGTCCGCTACCGGTTGAAACGGATCGGCGACTTCACCGGGCGCGATCCGGCGCTGCCCCGCGACGCCTATGTACTGCGGGTGGCCTCGACAGTGGGCCGACTGAGCAAACAGGCACACCAGTCGAGCACGCCAAACGGCGGGCCCGGCGCGGTGCCGGCCATCCGCCCGGCGCATACCGGTATTCAGCGGTCACTGAACACCCGGTGATCGACGGATCGGTCACTGTGACAGATTTCGCTGCGGTGTAGGCAACGTCGCATCACATGCACTTTTGTGGGGAACCTACAAAAACATAAGACGAGGTTCATAATCTCTTACATCCCGCAAAACCGTCTTCACAGTGTTCTCTTAATGACGTGCCTCAACCCGTGCTCGCATTGCTCGCCCCTGGACAGGGGTCGCAGACGCCCGGAATGCTCGCCGCCTGGCTGGAGCTTCCCGGCGCGGCCGATCGTCTCGCCACCTGGTCGGAGATCAGCGGCCTGGATCTGGTGCGTCTGGGGACCACTGCCACCGCCGAGGAGATCACCGATACCGCGGTGACACAGCCGCTGGTGGTGGCCGCCACCCTGCTGGCCTATGAGGAACTGACCAAGCGTGGCCTGCCCGCCACCGCGGAGACCATCGTCGCGGGTCATTCCGTCGGCGAGATCGCTGCCTACGCCATCGCCGGCGTCATCTCCTCCGACGATGCGGTCAAGCTGGCCGCCACCCGCGGCGCCGAGATGGCCAAGGCCTGCGCCGTCGAGCCGACCGGTATGTCGGCGGTGCTCGGTGGCGACGAGGCCGAGGTCCTGGCCCGGCTCGAATCCCTCGACCTGGTCCCGGCCAACCGCAACGCCGCCGGCCAGATCGTGGCCGCCGGCGCGATCGCCGCGCTGGAGAAGCTCGCCGAGGATCCGCCGGCCAAGGCCCGCGTCCGCCAACTGGCCACCGCCGGTGCGTTCCACACCCACTACATGGCTTCTGCGCTGGACGGGTACGCCGCGGCCGCAGCGTCTGTAACGACATCGGAGCCGACGGCGACACTTCTGTCGAATGCGGACGGACAGCCGGTCACCTCGGCTGCCGATGCAATGGAGAAGCTGGTGTCCCAGCTGACCAAGCCGGTGCGCTGGGATCTGTGCACCGCCACCATGCGGGACCGCTTCCAGAATGCGGAGCGGGCCGGGATCGTCGAGTTCCCGCCGGCCGGCACCCTGGTCGGCATTGCCAAGCGTGAGCTGAAGGGCACACCGACGCGCGCGGTGAAGGCCCCCACCGATCTGGACGGCTTGGACGAGCTGTAAGTCCAGCAACAACCGAATAGCACGAACAACCCGAACGTCCCTGAATCGACCTTCGCACTCGGAGGCCGGTATCAACAACAAGAAGGAGCCATCGTGGCCGCCAGTCAAGAAGAAATCATCGCCGGTCTCGCCGAGATCATCGAAGAGGTCACCGGCATCGAGCCGTCCGAGGTGACCCCGGAGAAGTCGTTCGTCGACGACCTGGACATCGACTCGCTGTCGATGGTGGAGATCGCCGTGCAGACCGAGGACAAGTACGGCGTGAAGATCCCCGACGAGGATCTGGCCGGCCTGCGCACCGTCGGTGACGTGGTCTCCTACATCCAGAAGCTCGAGGAAGAGAACCCCGAGGCTGCTGCCGCCCTGCGCGAGAAGTTTGGCTCGGAATGAGCAAACCTTCCACTGCTAACGGAGGCTTCCCGAACGTCGTGGTGACCGCCGTGGAGGCAACCACGGCGCTCGCTGCTGACATCGAGAGCACGTGGAAGGGCCTGCTGGCCGGAGAAAGCGGCATCCATGAGTTGACCGACGACTTCGTCACCAAGTGGGACCTTCCGGTGCGTATCGGTGGTCACCTGGTCGACGACATCGACAGTCACCTGACCCGCATCGAGCTGCGCCGTAACTCCTACGTGCAGCGCATGTCACTGGTGCTGGCTCGCCGGCTGTGGAAGAACTCGGGTGCGCCCGAGGTCGATCCGGATCGTTTCTCGGTCGTGATCGGCACCGGTCTCGGTGGTGGCGAGAAGATCGTCGAGACCTACGACGCGATGAACGAGGGCGGGATCCGCAAGGTCAGCCCGCTCGCCGTTCAGATGATCATGCCCAACGGTGCGGCTGCGGTCGCCGGTCTTGAGCTCGGCGCCCGCGCCGGGGTCATCACACCGGTGTCGGCGTGTTCGTCGGGATCTGAGGCCATTGCTCACGGCTGGCGTCAGATCGTCATGGGTGACGCGGACTTCGCCGTCGTCGGCGGCGTGGAAGGCGGTATCGAGGCCCTGCCGATCGCGGCGTTCTCGATGATGCGCGCCATGTCGACCCGCAACGACGATCCCGCGGGTGCGTCTCGGCCGTTCGACAAGGATCGTGACGGCTTCGTGTTCGGTGAGGCCGGCGCGATGATGATCATCGAGACCGAGGAGCATGCCCTGGCCCGTGGCGCCAAGCCGCTGGCTCGGCTGATGGGTGCCGGTATCACCTCGGACGCGTTCCACATGGTGGCCCCGGCGGACAACGGTGTCCGGGCCGGTGCAGCCATGAAGCGTGCACTGGAAACCGCGGGCCTGGAAGCCAAGGACATCGACCACGTCAATGCCCACGGCACAGCCACTCCGATCGGTGATACCGCCGAGGCCAATGCCATCCGGGTTGCCGGCTGTCAGAACGCCGCGGTGTACGCGCCGAAGTCGGCTCTGGGCCACTCGATCGGTGCGGTCGGCGCGCTGGAGTCGGTCTTGACGGTGCTCGCGTTGCGCGACGGGGTGATTCCCCCGACGCTCAACTACGAGACGCCGGATCCGGAGATCGATCTCGATGTGGTTGCGGGCGAGCCTCGTTATGGCGACTACAAGTACGCCGTCAACAACTCGTTCGGGTTCGGCGGCCACAATGTGGCCCTGGCCTTCGGTAAGTACTGAGGCCTGACACCCGGCCCCTCCCTAAGTAATCCCGGAAGGTAAACACCGAGGGAAAGCACGGAAGGAAGAACTCCGTAAATATGGCGGGATTGTCCACTGGGAACGGTCTTCCCAATGTGGTTGTCACCGGCGTAGCCATGTCGACGGCGCTGGCAACCGATGCTGAGAACACCTGGAAGAAGCTGCTCGACGGTCAGAGCGGCATCCGGAGGCTCACCGATTCGTTCGTCGAGGAGTACGACCTGCCGGTTCGCATCGGCGGCCACCTCCTCGAAGAGTTCGATTCGGAGCTGACACGCGTCGAACTGCGCCGGTTGTCATATTTGCAGAAGATGTCGACGGTCATCGGCCGTCGGGTGTGGGCCAATGCCGGCTCCCCCGAGGTCGATGCCCGCCGCCTCATGGTGTCGATCGGCACCGGTCTGGGTTCTACCGAAGAACTCGTGTTTGCCTATGACGGAATGCGGGCCAAGGGCCTGCGTGCGGTGTCGCCGCTGGTGGTGCAGATGTACATGCCCAACGGCGCGGCAGCCGCGATCGGGCTCGAGCGCAAGGCCAAGGCCGGGGTGTGTACCTCGATCTCGGCCTGCGCCTCGGGTTCGGAAGCCATCGCCAACGCATGGCGCCAGATCGTCCTCGGTGAGGCCGACATCGCCATCTGCGGTGGCGTCGAGACCAAGATCGAAGCCGTGCCGATCGCCGGCTTCGCTCAGATGCGCATCGTGCTGTCCAACTCCAACGACGATCCCGAAGGCGCCTGCAAGCCCTTCGACAAGGATCGCAACGGCTTCGTGTTCGGCGAGGCCGGCGCCCTCATGGTGATCGAGACCGAGGAACACGCCAAGGCCCGCGGCGCCAACATCCTGGGCCGTCTCATGGGCGCGAGCGTGACCTCGGACGGCTACCACATCGTGGCGCCGGACCCCAACGGTGAGCAGGCCGGCTATGCCATGACCCGCGCCATCCAGCTGGCGGGTCTCAAGCCCACCGACATCGACCACGTCAACGCCCATGCCACCGGCACCAACGTCGGTGACGTGGCCGAGAGCAAGGCGATCAACAACGCCATGCTCGGTCACAAGCCGGCTGTCTACGCCCCCAAGGGCGCGCTCGGCCACTCGGTCGGCGCAGTCGGCGCGGTCGAGTCCATCCTGACCGTGCTGGCCTTGCGCGACGGCGTCATCCCGCCGACGCGCAACCTGCACAACCTCGATCCGGAGATCGATCTGGACGTGGTGGCCGGCGAGCCGCGGCAGGGCGATTTCCAATACGCAATCAACAATTCGTTCGGATTCGGTGGGCACAACGTCGCGCTCGCCTTCGGAAAGTACTGATACCCAGGGCTTTCCACTAAGGAGACCTACATGACGATCATGGCCCCCGAGGCAGCCGCCGAATCACTCGATCCGCGCGATCCGCTGCTGCGTCTGCAGACGTTCTTCGACGACGGCAGTGTGGAGCTGCTCCACGAGCGGGACCGCTCCGGCTTGCTGGCCGCGGCCGGCACCGTCAACGGCGTTCGTACGGTGGCGTTCTGCACCGACGGCACCGTGATGGGCGGGGCCATGGGCATCGAGGGCTGTGCCCACATCGTCGACGCCTACGACACCGCGATCGAGGAGCAGAGCCCGATCGTGGGTATCTGGCACTCCGGCGGTGCGCGGCTGGCCGAAGGCGTCAAGGCGTTGCACGCCGTCGGTCTGGTCTTCGAGGCGATGATCCGCGCGTCGGGTTACATCCCGCAGATCTCGGTGGTCGTCGGATTCGCCGCGGGTGGTGCGGCCTACGGGCCGGCCCTGACCGACGTGATCATCATGGCCCCGGACAGCAAGGTCTTCGTCACCGGTCCGGACGTGGTGCGCAGCGTGACCGGTGAGGACGTCGACATGGTGTCGCTCGGCGGCCCGGACGCCCACCACAAGAAGTCCGGTGTGTGCCACATCGTGGCCGACGACGAGCTCGACGCTTATGAGCGTGGCCGTCGCCTGGTCGGATTGTTCAGCCAGCAGGGCCATTTCGACCGCAGCAAGGCCGAGGCCGGCGACACCGACCTGGCCGCGCTGATGCCCGAGTCGGCGCGCCGTGCCTACGACGTGCACCCGATCGTCGAGGCACTGCTCGACGAGGGGGTTCCCTTCGAAGAGTTCCAGGCCAAGTGGGCCCCGTCGATCGTCGTCGGCCTGGGCCGGCTGGCCGGTCGCACGGTCGGCGTGATCGCCAACAACCCGCTGCGCCTGGGCGGCTGCCTGAACTCCGAAAGCGCCGAGAAGTCCGCGCGTTTCGTGCGGCTGTGCGACGCATTCGGCATTCCGCTGGTGGTCGTCGTCGACGTGCCCGGCTACCTGCCCGGTGTGGACCAGGAGTGGGGCGGCGTGGTGCGTCGCGGCGCCAAGCTGCTGCACGCCTTCGGTGAGTCCTCGGTCCCCCGCGTCACCCTGGTGACCCGCAAGATCTACGGCGGCGCCTACATCGCGATGAACTCGCGGTCGCTGAACGCCACCAAGGTGTTCGCCTGGCCGGACGCCGAGGTCGCCGTCATGGGCGCCAAGGCGGCGGTGGGCATCCTGCACAAGCGCAAGCTGGCCGCGGCTCCCGATCACGAGCGCGAGGCCCTGCACGAGCAGCTGGCCATCGAGCACGAGAAGATCGCCGGCGGTGTGGATTCGGCAATCGAGATCGGTGTGGTCGACGAGAAGATCGATCCGTCCCACACCCGCTCCAAGCTGACCCAGGCGCTGGCCGAGGCCCCGCACCGGCGCGGCCGGCACAAGAACATCCCGCTGTAACTGTTCCTTTCTCCCGCGGGTTTCTCCCGCGAGCAGACGCAAATGTCCCTGAAATCAATGGATTTCAGGGACATTTGCGTCTGCTCGCTCAATCAAAATCCGCAGCTACCGAGCCAGGTGTGCATCCGATCGGCCACCTCCCGCCAACCTGGCTCCAACATCAGGTCGTGCCCTACGTTCGGGACGACCTGTGCCACAGTGTGATACGCCGCGGCAGTCGACCGCAGATCCGATCGGGTGACATTGGGATCGCTGGCTCCGCCCATGACCAGGACGGGCGCAGTTACCCCGTTCCGCACCGTGGGCACAGGAAGCATCATCTCCGCGAGCGCGCGGGCGGGCGTTTCCATGGACAAGCGCTGCACGCAGTTGGTGACGAGAGCGTCCGGCGTTGCGGGGTCGAAGAACAACACTCTGAGGTAGTCGGCCATCTCGACGCGACGCCCGGGATGCGTCATCCGCATACGCATGCGGATAGCCGTGGACCGTCGTAACGCGCCGGCAATTCCGGTTGGGGGTAGCGAGGCCAACAACACTGCCGCAGCTGCCGGGTATCGCTGCAGGTACCGCTGGACCACGTATCCGCCCATCGAATGCCCGATCAGCACCGGTGCGGTGGGTAGCTCGTCGCTCACGCTCCGGATGTCCTCGACAAAGTCTGCGATCGAGCAGGCACCCACCGGTTTCGAGTTCGACGTCCCGTGGCCGCTCAGGCTCAGCGCCACGGACCGGTAGCCGTGTTCGGCGAAGTAACCGAGAAAGTTGTCGTCCCAACACCAGGCTGCGTGCTGGGCACCGTGGACGAACAGTAGCGGTACCGGATGCGCGGCCGTGGTCGCACCCCGCTCCAGGATTTCCAAGCTCATGGCAGCCCCCTTACCGGCACCTGTTCGTCAGCACCTGGGAGTCAGTGTGCGCCGGCGCCGCGCACAGGCGATGCGTAGTCGACTACCCGACTTGTCCGAACTCGACGATCATCTCCTCGGCTGCCTGGGCGGCCCGAGCCCGGTCGGTGGCCACCAGCCCGATGCGGGTGCGCCGGTCGAGAATGTCGTCGACGGTGAGCGCACCCTCGTGGGTGATGGCGTACTCGAATTCGGCGCGGGTCACATCGATTCCGTCGGCCACCGGTTCGGTGGGCCGCGCACAGCGGGCCTGGGCGATGACGTTGGGTGCCTCGGCCCCGTACCGGGCCACCAGCGAGGACGGCAACAGATGTTCGGAGCGCAGGGTCGACACCGGGTTGGCCGGCGCGCCCACCAACGGCAGGTTCGCCGTGCGGCAGGCGCCGGCCGACAACCCGCGAAGCGTCAGCGCCCGATCCAAGACGTCCTCGGCCATGTACCGGTATTCGGTGAGCTTGCCTCCGATGATGCTGATCACGCCGCTCGCCGACTCCACCACGGCATGCTCGCGTGACACGTCGGCGGTACTGCCCGCTCCGGTGTCGATCAGGGGCCGCAGACCGGCATAGCTGCCCCGGACATCGGCTGTGGTCAGCTCGGTGGCCAGCGCGGTGTTGACGGTGTCGAGCAGGAAGTCGATCTCGGCCGGAGTCGGTTGCGGCACATCGGGAATGGGCCCCGGCGCGTCCTCGTCGGTCAGGCCCAGGTATACCCGGCCGAGCTGCTCGGGCATCGCGAAGACGAATCGGTTCAGCTCCCCCGGTATCGGAATGGTCAGCGCCGCAGTCGGATTGCCGAATGCCGCGGCGTCGAACACCAGATGCGTACCGCGGCTGGGACGCAGCGTGAGCGCCGGGTCCAGATCTCCGGCCCACACCCCGGCGGCGTTGATGACGATCCGGGCGGATGCGTCGAAAGATTCCCCGGTGAGCTCGTCGGTCAGGCGTACCGAGGTGGCGTTCACCGCTCGGGCCGACACCCGGGTCAGGATGCGTGCCCCGTGCTGGGCGGCGGTCCGCGCGACGGCCGTCACCAAACGGGCATCGTCGATGAGTTGGCCGTCGTAGGCCAGGAAGCCGCCATCGAGACCGTCGGTGCGCACTGTGGGCGCCAGTTCGACCGTACGACGCGCGTCCACCCGGCGCGACCGCGGCAGGGTCGATGCACTCGTGCCGGCCAGCCGGCGCAGTCCGTCCCCGGCGATGAATCCGGTGCGTACCAGCGCGCGGGAGGTCCGCCCCATCGACGGCAGCAGCGGCACCAGTTGGGGCATGGCGCTGACCAGATGAGGGGCATTGCGGGTCATCAGGATTCCGCGTTCGATGGCGCTGCGGCGGGCGATCCCGATGTTGCCGGTGGCCAGGTAACGCAGGCCGCCGTGCACCAGCTTCGAGCTCCACCGGCTGGTACCGAAGGCCAGATCGTGTGTCTCCACCAACGCGACACCGAGCCCGCGGCTGGCAGCATCCAGCGCGATCCCGGCGCCGGTGATCCCGCCGCCGACGACGATCACGTCGACCCGCAGACCGTCGGCCAGTTCGCTCAATTCGGTGGTGCGCCTGGCGCTGTCGAGCGCGGTCGGTGCGGTCACGGGGCCAGGTATCCGTTCAATGCGTGGGTGAGTTCGGCGGCCAAGGCGTCGGTGTCGAGGATCGGCTCGACCATCTGCGCGGACTGGATGGCCGACTGGGTGATCAGCAGGCACATGGTGGCCAGCTGACGGGGATCCCCTGCGCGGACCCGGTTTTCGGCCATGCCCTCCTCCTGCGCAAGCTTGAGTTCACCGGCCAACGCGTCGATCAGGATCTGCTGGCTGGTACCAAGCCGCTCGGCGATGTAGACCATCGCCAGCTCGGGGGCAGAGTGCAGCACCGCCATGATCACCTCGTCGTGGCGCAACCGGCCGGCCACCGTAACGATGCGCGCCACGAGCGCCGCGCGTCCCGGCCCCCGACCGGCGGTCTTATCGAGAACACCGACAATCCGGGCGGTGAGCAGCGCGGCCAGGATCGACTGAGTGTCGGGAAAGCGCCGGTACACGGTCGGGCGGCTGACCCCGGCCCGGCGGGCAATTTCGGCCAGGGTCACCCGGTCCACACCGAAGGCCAGCACGCAGCTGGCGGCGGCGTCCAAGATCTGGTCGCTCAGCGATCCCTCGTTACTGATTGACATCATGTGTAATACTGTAACGCATGACTCAGCCGGCTGCTCCGTTGTTGCCTCCGATGAAATGGGACGCCTGGGGTGACCCGCAGTCCGCCAAGCCACTCTCCGAGGGCATTCGCTCGCTGCTGCAACAGGCCCTGGGTATCGACGCCGCACCGGCCGCGGCAGTGCCGCAGGATCAGGTGCAGCTGCGGCCGTCGGCACTGTCGGATGACGATCTGCAGGCACTGTCGGCCATCGTCGGGACCCAGCACTGCGGTACCGACACCGCATCCAGACTGTTGCACGCCGGCGGAAAATCCACATTGGACCTGTTGCGCCGCAAGGACTCCGGCATCCAGGACGCGCCGGATGCAGTGCTGATCCCGGGTTCCGAGAACGAAATAGCCGAAGTGCTCCGCATCTGCAGTGACCGCCGGATCGCGGTGGTGCCGTTCGGTGGTGGGACCAGCGTGGTGGGCGGTCTCGATCCACTGCGGGGCGATTTCGCCGCGGTGGTAGCCCTCGACCTGCGCCGGTTCGACGCGCTGCACAGCCTCGACGAGGTCGCCGGTGAGGCCGAACTGGGCGCCGGGGTCACCGGCCCGCAGGCCGAGGCGATGCTGGGCGCACACGGCTTCTCGCTCGGGCATTTTCCGCAGAGCTTCCAGTTCGCCACGATCGGCGGGTTTGCCGCCACCCGGTCCTCAGGCCAGGATTCGGCCGGCTACGGGCGCTTCGATGACATGGTCCGCGGCCTGCGCGCTGTCACCCCCGCGGGGGTTCTCGACCTCGGCCGCGCTCCGGCCTCGGCGGCCGGGCCGGATCTACGCCAACTGCTCATCGGTTCCGAAGGCGTGTTCGGCGTGATCACCCGGGTGCGCGTCCGGGTCCACCCGATCCCTGAGGCGACGCGCTACGAGGCCTGGTCGTTCCCCGATTTCGCCACCGGGGCCGACGCATTGCGTGCGGTGACCCAGACCGGCACCGGGCCGACGGTGATCCGGTTGTCCGACGAAGCCGAGACCGGGGTGAACCTGGCAACCACCGAAAGCATTGGGGAACAGCGCATCACGGGTGGCTGCCTGGCCATCACACTGTTCGAGGGCACCGCGGCACACGCAGCCAGTCGACATGTTCAGACCCGCGCCGTACTGGAACAACACGGCGGCACCTCACTGGACGAGACGGCGGCCCGGGATTGGGAACACGGCCGGTTCAACGCGCCGTACCTACGTGATTCACTGCTGGCGGCGGGCGCACTGTGCGAAACCCTGGAGACGGCCACCACGTGGTCCAACCTCGCCGCGCTCAAAGCCGCGGTCACCGAGGCCCTGACCACCTCGCTGGCCGAATCGGGGACCCCGGCGCTCGTGATGTGCCACATTTCGCATGTGTATCCCACGGGCGCCTCGCTGTACTTCACCGTCGTCGCGGCCCAGCGCGGCAACCCGATCGAGCAGTGGCGCAACGCCAAGTCCGCGGCCTCCGACGCGATGGTGCGTACCGGAGGAACCATCACCCACCACCACGCGGTGGGGGCGGATCACCGCCCGTGGATGCGCGACGAGATCGGCGACCTCGGCGTCGAGGTGCTGCGTGCGGTCAAGGCCACGCTTGACCCGGCCGGAATCCTCAACCCCGGCAAGCTGATTCCGTGAACAGGGTCACGGTCCTGACCAATCCTCTGTCGGGGCACGGCAATGCGCCGCACGCGGCCGAGCGAGCCGTCGCGCAGTTCCAGCGCCGTGGTATCGATGTGTGCGAGATCGTCGGGACCGACGCCGCGCATGCCCGCCGGCTGGTCGACGACGCCCTCGACCGCGGTACCGATGCGCTCGTGGTCGTCGGCGGCGACGGCGTGATCTCCCTGGCACTGCAGGCACTGGCCACCGGCGATGTCCCGCTGGGCATCGTGCCCGCCGGCACCGGCAACGACCACGCTCGCGAATATCGTGTGCCCACAGGCGATCCGGAGGCGGCCGCCGACATCGTGGTCGAGGGGCACACCGAGTCCGTGGACCTGGGCCGCATCGTGGACGCGTCGGGCGCGGTCAAATGGTTCGGCACGGTGATGGCCGCCGGGTTCGATTCCCTGGTCAGTGACCGCACCAACCGGATGCGTTGGCCTCATGGCCGGATGCGCTACAACGTCGCGATGCTCGCGGAGATGTCGAAGTTGCGCCTGCTGCCGTTCCGGTTGACGTTCGACGATGGCCCCCAGCTGCGCACCGACCTCACCCTGGCGGCCTTCGGCAACACCCGCAGCTACGGCGGCGGCATGTTGATCTGCCCGGGCGCCGACCACTCCGACGGCCTGCTGGACGTCACGATGATCACCTCGGCGTCGCGCACCCGGCTGATTCGCCTGTTCCCCACCGTGTTCAAGGGCACCCACGTCCATCTCGACGAGGTGAGCACCCGACGCGCCCGGACGGTGCACGTCGAGTGTCCGGGGATCAACGCCTACGCCGACGGTGATTTCGCCGCCGCCCTACCGGTGACGGTGTCGGCGGTGTCGGGTGCCCTCCAGATCCTGGTCCCCGGCCCGGCCCATTCGACCGACACCGATTAGCAGGCCAGGTGATGGCGCCGGCCCCGCGCTGTTCACCACCGCGTTCAGGCAATCGGCGTGTTTGCCCGACGCCATGAACGGCGCACGGTAGGTTGCCTGTGGGCCGGGGTTGTGGATTGAGACACGGAGCGTCATGGATTCAACCAAGTACATCGGTCGCGTCGGCGCGCTTGCTGTCGCACTCGGCATCGGCACCGCGCTGACATCCGGAACCGGCATCGCCTGGGCCGATGACACCGGCGGCAGCTCGAGCAAGACCAGCTCCAGTAGCGACAAGGCAAGCGCGTCATCCCCAGGCCGCACCAGCGACCGCTCCAAGAGCTCCAGAGGCTCAGCCGGCGCGCCGAAGGTGAAAAAGCCCGGCCCGTCGGCTTCGGCGTCCAATTCCCAGCCCGATTCCGAGTCCAGTTCCGCCTCCAAGTCGACGTCGCCGAGTCGGCAAGGCCCGCTGTCGAAACTCGCCGACCGCGTCCGCAAAGATGTCGAGTCCAGCCTGGACGACGTCGGGAATGCCTTGCAGCGCACCGAAAGTCGACTCGAGCAGGCCCGCACCCAACTGAGCACCAAGCCGACCCGCAACCGCACGTCGGTGATCACCGGCAAGACGGAATCCGCGCCACAGTCCACCGCGTCCGACCCCGAGCCCGCGACCACCGCACCGACGCCACCGACGCCACGGGTGCACACCATCGTCGGGAAAATCCAGGACTCGGCCGACAACGTCGGCCGACTCAGCGACGACATCGTCGCGACTGTGCGCACCCCGGACACGTCCGTTGCCACCTCCGACACTGCGCCGGTGAACATAATCGCGCCGATCAAGACCAAGGCCCCCGAACCGGTTACGCCCAAGATCACCGCACCGCCGGTGGTCTCGGCGTTGCTGAGCGTGGCGGGGCTGACGCCGTTCGGCGCGGGCACCAGCCCGGTGGCACCGGCACAGTCCCCCGCCCTGTGGGCCATGGCGGCTTGGGCCCGAAGGGAATTCGAGCGGACGGTCAACCCGGCCGGTGCTCGCGTGGTGTCGCCCAACGAGGCGGCCTCGGTGGTGGCCGAGGGCGAGATCCAGCCGATGGCCGCGGTGAGTCCCACTGTCGCAGTGCAAACCGACGATCTCACGCCCAAACCGTCGGTTCCGACGTCGTTGACCCAATTCACCAAGAAGCTCAGTTGGGTCACCGGCACCGGCTACACCGACCACTGGTACGTCGCGGGCACCGACCTCGGGATCATGTGGAACAGCGGCTACGTCGACCCGGAGACCGGAAAGCCGATCATCTACACGTTGTTCGGCGACACCTACAGCCAGCCGGGCATGTCCGGTGACTGGCGCAACAACGTCCTGTTCCGCACCAGCGATTTCGATCTGTCCGACGGTCTGCAGTTCAGCGATGCGTTGATCCACGCCGGCGCGCAGCCCGGGAACCCCGGCACGCCGACGTGGTACGGCCCCGACGGGCCTCCGGCCGGCGCCGCGCAGATCATCTACGATCCGGGCGGCCTCAACGGCCTGTTCGGCACCACGTACACGATGATCCCCACCTCGGCGATCGCGATCGAAAACCCGGACGCCGTGGGCGGTTACACGCAGTACGCCACGGTCATGTCGGTCCGCACGTGGGACAACCCGGGCAGCTGGACGACGAACTATTCGGCGATCGCCTACTCCACCGACGGTGGCAAGACCTGGACCGTCGACAAGGAGACCGTGCGGTCGTCGGGGTGGTTCCGCACCAGCACGGGCTACGTTCCCGGTGACGAGCACTTCCAGCAGAACGCACTCGTGATGTCGGACGATCCGGAGGACCCGTACGTCTACGTGTACGGAACCCCCTCGGGCCGGCAGGGTTCGGCGTATGTGGCGCGGGTCAGGAAGGACCAGATCACCGATCTCGACGCCTACGAGTATTGGTCGGGTGAGAACTCCGCCGGCGACGGCCAATGGGTCAGCGGTGATCCGTCGGCGGCGGTTCCCGTCTTCGGTTCCAGCAGTACAGATTTCCTGCCGCAGCTGTACAAGGTCGCGGACTTCTTCACGTTCGGCTTGTTCACCAAGATCGCCAACGGCATCTGGGTCGGCGGCCTGCCGACCAATGGCAACGTCAGCGAGATGTCGGTGCAGTACAACGAGTACCTGGGCAAGTACGTGGTGCTCTACACCGACGGCGGCAACAACGTGGTGATGCGGGTGTCGGATTCACCGCAGGGTGAGTGGTCGGACACCACCACGCTGGTGAGCAACAACCTCACGTCGAACAGCGGCATGTACGCGCCGATGGTCCACCCGATGTCGGGCACCGATTACTTCAACAAAGTGGACGCCAATGGCAATGTGGTCGAGGACAACTCGCAGTACCTGTACTACAACCTGTCCTATTGGGGTGACTACAACGTTCGGCTTATGCAAACGGATCTGTCGTCGATGAAGACGGTCTCGGTGTAACCGGATGTCCCGAGCGCTTGCGGTGAGTGTGGCGGCCGTCGTCGTGGCCACCGCACTCACCACGAGCGCCTGCGCACACGCCGATCCCGAACCGCTGCCACCCGGACCGGCCGAAACCGCGGCGCCTCAAGCGGACTCAGCGTGCGCCGAAAACCTCAGCGATGCGTTGACTCCGGCCGAGCCGGGACAGACCGGCAACAACCGTCGCCTGCTGCTGTGCGACGGCGGCACGTGGCAACCGTTCGGCAGCCCGTATCCCGCCTCGGACCGGTGGCTGACCACCGGGCCGCCACTGATCCTGCACGGGCAGGGCCGACGGAACCCGGAGGCCAAGGCAGGCAACTGGGTGGGGACGCCGCAGACGACCGAAGCCGGGTGCAGCGTCGAGGTTGTCGACGTCCTGGGAGCCGGCCGGACATCGGAACCCGAAGCCATCAGCGCCGAACCGGGGCAGACGCTGACCTTTCAGGTCAGCGACCACATGTTCACGACGACACTCAGCGGCTACTGCCTCTGGGCGCGTAGCTGAGGAGCTACCCCACGCCCCGGCTCAGCCAGGACACCTCGGCGCCGTCACCGCCGTTGCGGTAGGGCTCCAGGGATTCGTCCCAGGCGGTGCCGAGCACGGTGTCGAGTTCGGCCGCCAGCATGTCGGCGCCGCCGGCCATCAGGGCGCGCAGTCGCATCTCGCCGACCATCACGTCGCCGTTGGCGCTCATCGCACCGCTCCACAGCCCCAGTTGCGGGGTGTGGCACCAACGGTGGCCGTCCACTCCGGCACTGGGATCTTCGGTCACCTCGAAGCGCAGCACTGACCAGGAGCGCAGGGCATTGGCCAACTGCGCCCCGGTGCCGACCGGGCCCACCCAGTTGGTCACCGCACGCAACTGGCCAGGCATGGCCGGTTGCGGGGTCCACTTCAGGTTCGCCCGCGCCGACAGGGTCGACGACAACGCCCACTCAACATGCGGGCATACCGCCGCGGGTGAGGCATGGACATACACCACACCCGTCGCCGCGTCGGCGAACTGGTTCGACGCACGCATCTGCTACTCCTTCGGCTCACGAGGGACGTCTTCCCCAACGACCTAGTGATTCCGATCGAGCATGCAGTTGTGTGTGCCGCGCGTGTCTATTGTGCCCTGTGAGGCTGGTGTTGCGCTAGTCTGTGCCGTTTTCTCTCAGCACACCATCAGATATGGCCGGCCACAGCGGGTAGGTCCAGTCGCCGAAGTCGCGGTCGGTGAGCACCACCAAGGCCAGGTCAGCGGCCGGATCGACCCACAGGAACGTGCCTGACTGGCCGAAATGCCCGAATGTCCGCGGGGAGTTTGCCGAGCCGGTCCAGTGCGGCGATTTGCCGTCCCGGAGCTCGAAGCCCAGCCCCCAGTCGTTGGGACGTTGCGCGCCGAAGCCCGGCAACACGCCGTTCAGACCGGGAAACTGGACCGTCACCGCCTCGCCGTGCAATTGCTCCGAGACCAAAGCCGGCCGCAACAGGTCGACGGCAAACGCCGCCAGATCAGCCACCGTGGACGACACGCCGAACCCGGCCGCCTCCGCCCCGCCCGACAGGTTCGTCGCCGTCATCTGCAGCGGCTCGAACACCGCCTCGGTGAGATAGTCGGCGAACTCGATGCCCGCCGCCTCCTCGACCGCGCGAGCCAACAACTCGAACCCGTAGTTGGAGTAGATGCGACGCTGTCCGGGCCGGGCGAGTACGTCGGCCGAACGCATCGACACGCCCGAGGCGTGCGCGAGCAGGTGGCGAACGGTCGACCCGGGCGGGCCGGCCGGACTGTCGAGTTCGATCGCCCCCTCTTCGACGGCGACGTGCACGGCGCGGGCCACGAGCGGTTTGGTCACCGAGGCCAGTGCGAAGGTCTTGGCGGTGTCGCCGTGGCTGGCCAGCACGCCTGATGGGCCCACCACGGCAGCCGCAGCCGAGCCGACCGGCCAATCGTCAATGACCGAGAGGACATCCGTAGCGCTCATCGCGCGTAAATCTATCGGGCCTGCCCCAGATTCCGGGACAGCAGTTCTTCGACCATCCCGGCGGCCACCGCATCCACTTCGGCAACGAGGCGACGCAGCCCGACCACTCGCCGAACCAGGTCCTGCGGATCGGCATTCGGCGCCGCCGCCAGCCGGTGCACGTCACACACCGCGCGATAGGCGGATTGGGCCGATTCGGGTTCGGTGGCCTCACACCACCGCTGCATGGATTGCCTCCAGGCCTCTGACCGCGCGGTGTCGCGGACCTGCGCCAAGGTCAATGCCCTCCGGTACACGTCGCCCGCCCATTCCACCGGCACGGCGTCGCCGAGCACCGGAAGCAGCACGTCGTCCAAGGCGAGATAGCCGTCCGGGTCACCGGCGGTCACCGCGGCCACACCGGTCAGCGCCCGCGCGAGCGTCTTCAGGGCGGGGTCGTCGAGATTCTCCGCAATCGTCGCCAGCTGCCGTGTCATCTCCGAGAATCGCGCGGTGTCGCCGGCATCGGCCGCGGTCACCGCAAGGAGGTAGGCCACGTAGCCGTGGGCCGCGGTCTCCGGGACACCGTCGAGCAGTGCCCGGGCGCGCTGGGCCCAGCTGTCGGCCGGCGCCGGGTGACCGCGGGACAGCCAGGCCAGACCGAGTTCGGCGGCCTTCATCGCTGCCATCACCGGGTCGGTACGCAGCAGTCGGGTGTGCACCTGCTCGTTGATCCGCACCGATTCGCGTCCATGCCCCTGACGCCAGGCGGCCGAGGCGTACACGGCCAGATCATCGGTGTCGAGGCCTTGCACACCGACGACTCGGCTGAAGGATTCGTAACTGGTGCGCCAGTCATTTCGCCGGTATGCCGACCGTGCCACCACCAGTAATTGAGTTCGATCATCGACCACAACCCACGGTAACGCGGCGACGCGCGGGCACGCCGAGATTCGGCCCGCGGCGACACCCGATTCAAATTGGACACCTGTCCGGTTTGCATTAGGTTGTAGGCATGAGCCAGACGGTGCGTGGTGTGATTTCTCGGTCCAAAGGCCAGCCGGTGGAGCTGGTCGACATTGTCATCCCCGATCCGGGGCCCGGTGAGGTGGT